>JAGYOC010000305.1 GCA_018399795.1 Dehalococcoidales bacterium | reverse complement strand
AAACTTACGACAACTTCAGTTTGAATTACAGGCCGGCGACGAACTGGTGATAGAGCAAATGATGACCGTCTTTTCCGGCAATGATACCGAAGACCCCTATTCAGCAGCAGTAGAATTGGCCCGGGAAGCGACAGAGAATGGCTATGAACGTGAGGCTGGTCAAAGCGCAAGGGTCTGGGATGCTTTATGGAACCGCTATTTTATTCATATTGACAGTAGCGATACTAGCCAAGCACTGCTGAATTACAATTTGTACCACAATATTATTGCTACCCCGGCCCATACCGATCATCTTCCGATCGGAGCCCGGGGACTTTCCTGTCAAGCCTATCAAGGAGCAGCCTTTTGGGACCAGGAAATATTTAACCTGCCGATGTACCTCTACACCTATCCGGAAGTAGCCCGAAACATACTTGTATACCGCTACAAAACCCTGGACGGAGCCCGCAGGAAGGCCCAACGGCTTGGCTATGAAGGGGCCTATTACGCCTGGATTAGCGGCGACACGGGGGACGAACTTTGTCCGGACTACTTTTTTAAAGACGTACTTACCGGCCGAAAGATCCGCAACCACTTTAATGACTGGCAAATTCATATATCTCCGGATATCTCCTATGCCATCCAGCACTACTACCAGGCCACGGGGGATTGGGAATTTATAAAAGACTACGGGGCGGAAATGCTGTTTGAAATTGCGAATTTTTTGGTATCCCACGCCTACTTCAAAAAGGACAAAAACCGGTACGAAATTATTCGTGTACTCGGTCCAGATGAATACCATGAAAATGCCGACAACAACGCCTTCACCAACTTCCAGGCAAAATGGGCCATAGGTACCGCTTTAGATGTGTATACCCGCTTATCCGATGCGGAGCCGCACATTCTGCAGAAGATTGCCCAACGCTCCCGCATAGATGCAGAACGGATAGAGCTGTGGAAGGAGATGTATGAATATATGTACATTCCTGCCCCTATTGCCAACAGCAGCCTCATTGAGCAGTTCGACGGTTACTTCGGCCTGGAAGATATTAAGCCGGATACCCTGTCAGAGCGATTGAAGGACCCCAACGAATACTGGGGCTGGCCAACAGGTATTGCCTACGAGACCCAGGTTATTAAACAGGCAGATGTGGTACAGCTGTTCTGCCTCCACCCCGAGAGCTACAGCGTTGAAACCATGCAAAAAAACTACCGTTATTACGAACCGCGTACCCACCACCGATCGTCTCTGAGCCCGGCGGTGCACTCACTTGTAGCCGCTCGCATTGGTTTTTTTGATCAGGCCTACAGCTACTTTCAGGAATCACTACGCATTGATCTGTTTAGTACAAACCCGCCGGCCAGCGGAGGTACCTTCATCGGAGGAATCCATACGGCCGCCTGCGGGATTGCCTGGCAGATGGTGGTATTCGGTTTTGCCGGAATTGTGTTTACGGACAAGGGAATCCTCTGTAAGCCGCATATGCCTCAAGAGTGGAGCAGCGTGCAGTTTAGCCTCCACTACCGCGGGCAGAGCTGCCTCGTCAGCCTTACCGCCGATTCGGTAAAGATTGATGCTGCCCCTTCCAACCAAAAGGCGCTGCCCTTTCAAGTCTCAGAGCAGAAATACCGAGTGCAGCCCGGAGATTCAATTACCCACTCCTCTTGAGCGCGCTTAGGCCGTATAGTTTACCCAGAGGCATAATCGTCCGACTTATTTTCCCTCAAAGCGATCGTAAAATACCTCTCGAAGCTTTTCCAGCGTAAGCTCCCCGGTGGAGCTGCACTTGTAGTCGGCATTCATCAGATAATCTCCCACGCCTACCGAAAAAATCCCGGCCCCGTTAATAGCATCGATTCCGGCTTGGGCATCTTCCACACCGACACAGTTACGGATTGGAATCTTCAGCAGCTCTGCGGCCATAAAAAACTGTTCCGGATCGGGCTTTCCCTTTTTCAACTGGGCAGGATCGGTTATTACATCGAACATATCCTCCACCTGCAGTTGCCTGATGATGGTACCCGCATTGCGGCTGGCAGAAGCCAGGGCGGCTTTTATCCCCGCCCCTTGCAAATCCTTAAGAAGGGTATGGATACCCGGCAGCAGATCCTCCGGGGTGATCTGTTGGATGAGCTCCTTGTAGTACTCGTTTTTGCGGGTGGCTAAATGAACCTTCTCCTCCTCGCTAAAGCTCCGCTCCGGCACCTGCGACAGCAGCAGCTCTAAACTCTCCATCCGACCAACTCCTCGCAGCTGGTGATTGAACTCCCGGTCAAAGGGAATATCCATTTCATCACAGAGCTTTTTCCAGGCCTGATAATGGTACTCTGCAGAATCGGTGATAACTCCGTCTAGATCAAAAATAACTGCTTCCATATCCGGGCGATGTGAGAACACCAGGGGAGAGCCGGCATAGACAGTATGTCTGTCCCCCTCATGCACAAGAGCAAGTGATTCCCCCTCTTTAAGGGTATAGGCAACTTCATTATGGGTAATTGCCACTTCCAGAAGAGTATTTCGAATGTTCAAATTAAAGGTCAATCGGTTCCACTGGGCCGGCAAATGGGGACTGAAAGAAAGTTCCCCCTTATAATCCCGCATCCCCGCAAAACCGTATACAATACTAGTCCATGTGCCGGCCATTGCAGCGGTGTGCAGACCATCCCTCACATTCCCATTCACGTTATCCAGGTCGATGCGCGCAGTCTTGGTAAAGTAATCGTAGGCAGCCTCATTGTAGCCCACCTCAGCAGCAATGACACTCTGTACGCAGGCGGAGAGAGAAGAGTCCCCGGTGGTAAGGCGGTCGTAATAATCAAAATCTCGTTTCTTTTCTGCTATACTGAAGCGATCACCCTGCAGCAGCAAAGCCAGTACGAGGTCCGCCTGCTTCAATATCTGATGTCGATAAATCACTAGGGGATGATAGTGCAGCAGCAGAGGGCGCTTCTCATCCGGAATCTCTTCAAGGGGCCACACTTTCTTGTTCAGAAAGCTGTCATCCTGTGGATGGATTCCCAGTGGCTCATCGTAGGGTAGATACATAAGCTCAGCGGCCTTGCCCCATTCATCCAGCTCTTCCTTCTTAAGGCCCGTTCGATACACTACCTGCTCATACGCAGCGCTATCTCTGTCATGCAGCATATGAAGCGCCTCGATAGCAAATTCCAGATTGTCCTTGGCCATTACATTGGTGTAATAATTGTTGTTTACCAGAGCGGTATACTCATCCGGACCGGTCACTCCGTTGATACAAAAACTGCCGTCCTTCTGAGGGATATACTCGCCAAGGTCGACCCACAGTCGGGCAGTTTCAATTAAGATTTCCACCGCACGGGACAGGAACTCTTCATTTCCACTTATCTGCAGGTACTTCTTTATTCCATAGGCGATATCCGCATCGATATGGTACTGGGCAGTTCCGGCAGGATAATAGGAAGATGCCTCATGCCCATTGATAGTTCGCCAGGGAAACAGCGCCCCGGTCTGGCTCAGTTCCTTCGCCCTCGAGCGAGCCTGCTGCAGGATGCTGTAGCGGTACTCCAATAGAGATTTTGCAATCTCCGGCTGGGTATAGGTAAACAGGGGCAGGACGTATATCTCGGTATCCCAAAAGAAGTGTCCCTCATACCCTTCTCCCGTCAAGCCTTTGGCGGGAATACTGGTGGTACCGTTTCGCCCTACCGATTGCAGCAAATGGAATAGGTTAAAGCGGATCCCTTGCTGCAAGGCCACATCACCATCGATTTTCACATCCGAATGGTCCCAAAAATAACTCAAATAACTAAACTGCCCATTCACCAGTGCCTCAAACCCATCATTTGCCGCCGTTTTAAGTTCATTCCGCATTATTTCAATATTCCGGGCTTCTTCTGCGATGCCGCGATAGGAGTAGGAGAGAAACTTATCGCAGGTAAAACTAGTGCCTTCCTCCAGATCCAGGGAAAGCCGAATTCCTACCTCGCTATGATCAGAGACCGGCTCAATTACATCCTGCGGAATACCGGGACACAGGTGAATCACTCCGCAGGCCAGGGTAAGGTCCGACTGCCCGGTACGCGCAGCAAGTTCACCCATCTCTGTGGTGGCGCTTCCTTCGTTGTAGACCAATGCGTTTTTATCCAGGTGGGCGCCTACCCGGGGGTCATCTTCAGCGGCAAGATTAGTCACATTCCCATCGAGGGTACTGACAAAATGCAAACGCCCACTGCCCTTGGTGAGAGTCACTTTGTAACGAATTGCAGCAATGTGACGACGTTCAAATGCAACCAGCCGATCGCTTACAATATGCAGGATTTTTTCCTTGGGAGATTCCCAGACAATTTCGCGCCGTAATACTCCTTCCCGCAGATCTATTTCACGCCGGTAGCTGTGAATTGTGCCTGAAGTCAAATCAAACTGCTCGTCATCGATCCATACTTCAATTTTCCTTCCATCAGCTACATTTAAAATTGTCTGTCCGTGCTCGGGGAAACCGTATGCCTTTTCACCATAAATGATAGGGCGGGATTCGTAAAATCCATTCAAATAGGTACCCCGACACCACGCGTAGTTCATCTCCTCCAGAGTGCCGCGAATACCCAGATATCCATTGGCCAAGGCGAAGATTGATTCATTCCCGTCCATTTTTCCCGGTACCGGTTCCGTCTCGATAATCTTCCACGGATCCTGCGCATAGACCTGTTCTTTACTCATATTCATCTCCACAACTATCTTATTGTATGTCAGCTCACTTCTCCATAATTGCTCATTGTGCACACGGTTGCATTACTTCAGTCTAAATAGCCGGATAGTTATTGTCAAGAAAAAGCA
>JAGYOC010000304.1 GCA_018399795.1 Dehalococcoidales bacterium | reverse complement strand
TACCTGATAAAGCCGCCCATCTCGGTAAAGATATATACAAAGTTTTCCAGGGTAAGGGCATGGGGAATCAGTGTAGGGGGATACTTGTACAGGTCCTGGGTGGTTCGAATCGATGTAATGAACATCCATACTATCGGGAAAAGAAATAGAATCGCGAAGATCACCACAATAATAAACAGAATTGTCTCTCGTCTACGGGTCAGTCTCATAATCTACTCCTATCCCTTCTGGGCCGTTTCGGGCTTGAAAATCATGTTCAGGACCCACGTTAATACTAAAATGATAAGAGCCGTCAGGTAGGCAACCTGGGAAGCTTCTCCCATATGCAGACGCTCAAAGGCGAGTTTCCACGAGTAGAGATACAGTGTCATCGTTGCAGAGCCGGGGCCACCCCCGGTAATAACCTGGGGCAGGACAAAGACCTTTAGCGAATTGATGAGGATCCAGATACCACCGATCAACATGTAGGGTTTGAGGTTCGGGAGTACAATGAACACAATCTCCTGAAAAAAGTTTGCCCCATCCACCCGGGCTGATTCCTTCAGAGATTTTGAAATTCCCTGTAAGCCTGCTAAAAAGATAATAAGGGTAAAGCCGATCATCTTCCAGGTACGGGCCAGTACCAGACTGTTGAGGGCCGTACTCGGCTCACCGTACCAGTCATGGGTTATATGGCCCAGACCAATGAGCTTCAGCACATGGTTAAATATTCCCAGGTCCGGTGAAAGAATCCAGGCGAAGGTAATACCTACCAGGGACATCGGTACAATCATCGGCATATAAAAAATTACCTGAAAAACTTGAACCCCCCGCTGAAGTTCGTTCACAAAAATTGCCAAAATAAGGGATAATCCAAAGGCAATTATAAAGTAGGCTACTGCAAAGCGCATCTGGTTATATAGGGCGGTGTGAAAAAAGCCGTCGTTTTTCACCATTTCTATGTAGCCGTTGAAGCCAATAAACTTCGGTGCCGGGTCCGAGGCATAGTTGAACTCGGTCAAACTCAAGTAGCCGGAAAAAAGAACCGGAAAGGCGATAAATATAATTACAAACAACAGGGTCGGAAAAAGAAAAAAAGTCAGATTCAGTCGGTCCCGCAGACTATTTTTTGTCAGCTGTTTCATGAATGTCACCTCAGAGTAAAATAGGCCGGGCGAAGGCGAATTACCGCCCGCGCCGGCCTTTATGCTACTGCCCTCCCTTACTGGGCACGCAGGTCCGAGAAGTCTAGGTCCTCGGATTCATCTTGGATGTTCTGCAGAGCTTTATCGACACTCATGCGTCCAAAGGCTGCTTCCGGCAGGTATTTGTACAGGATGTCCAGGTATTCCTGCAGGTCCGCAAACAGAGGGATCGGGCTGGATGCATCGGCCACCGACAGGATGGTCGGCATCTGGTCCTGAAACCAGGTAATTCCTTCGCCGTAGTAATCCTTCATAACCGGTAGTTTCCCGTAGTTGTTAAAGCTCCACTGCTGCATCTCTTTGCTAAAAACCACCTCGCGGATAAAGGCCTTGGCCAGGTCCTTGTTCTTGGCAACCTTCGGTATCCACACCGAGTGGGTCCAGATGATGCTTCCGTTTTTGTCGGCATCCGGCCAGCCGATGTACGCTATATCGGATTCATCTTCGGTCACACTGACCAGCTCCATAACATGCCCCTGGGCGGCGTAAAATGAACCGGTGGCGTTGGTTTTCCACTTCTGGTAGCCCTGATCGTCAGTTGTAGTGTAGGCGGCCACGCCCTCTTCATGCATTTCCTGCAGATAGGTCAGCCAGCGCTTGGCGGCATCGCTAGTCACATCAAAGCCTCTGCCGTCCTCTTCCATAAAGGTGCCGGTCATGGCTTTGATCGGACCGGCGTAGTTGTACTGCATAAACTCACGATCCCAGATTTGTACGTGGGCACCCAGTTCGGAGGCCTCGTTCAGTGCTCCGAACCAGTTGCGGAACTCTTCGGGCTCCCAGCCTGGAATCGGTTTTGGGCTTCCGCTTTCCCAGAGTCCGGCATCCTTCATAATCGAGGTGTTTACACCGATGATAGAAACCTCCCCGACAAAGGGAATACACGGATAATAGGTTCCGTCGCCCTCAGGCTTTTTATAATGCCCGGCGGAAAGGAATCCGCCCACAAACTCGTCTTTGGCCATATCGCCGGTGAACATCGAATCCATCGGTTCGGTCCATCCTCCGGCAATCAGAGGTGCCAGCATCGAGCCGCTACCGCCGACAAATACGTCAAAGGGGGTGGTACCCTGCTTCCATTCGGTGATGTAGGTGGGGCCTCCCCATTTGTCTGCCCGGATCAGCTCCAGTTTTACCTCCGGATGGGCCGCATCAAACTCCTTGGCGTAGTTCTCCAAATCGAATTTCAGGTAAATCCAGGGCGGGGCGGCCACACGCAGGGTCCGGACCTCCTCTTGTCCTTCCTGAGGTTCCGCTTCCTCCTGCTGCCCTCCGGCAAACAGGGCGCTAGCGACACACAGGATCAATAGTACAATCAGAAACCTTTTCATTGCTACACTCCTTTCTATGGTTTCTTATGCAAATGCAATCTTTATGCCATCTGGTCTGGTGGGAAGCATCTTTATGTTTTTATTTTTAAGTCCTTGTAGTGAAATAAAAAGGGCTCCATCTGGGCCTCGATCGACGCTCAGAATTGTCCTAGCCCGCAAGCTTTGAAGCACGCGCTCTCGGAAGATAGGCAAAAAATTCCTATCGCTACGGCAATTTTTGCAGGGCAATCACCGCAAAAAATGTCTGCTGCTAAGTCTTTATAGGGGCAGGGTGATGAGGATACGGGCATGGTGTTCCTGGGTGTTCTCCAAAATCAGCTTTCCCCCGTGGGCGGTTAAAATACGGTAGCTGATTGACAGACCCAAACCGGTCCCCCCTTCCTTGGTAGTAAAGTAGGGGTCCAGGAGTTTGTCGATATCTTCCTCCGGAAAGCCTGGGCCGGTATCTTCTACTGCAATTATTATCTCACAGCCCCGGGTGTAAAGGGAGACGCTAATCCGCCGTTCTCCCACTTTCACCTCCTTCAGTGCCTCGATGGAGTTAATCAGCAGGTTTGAAATTGCTTCTTCCATCTTAATAATATCCATATAAAGCGGATGGATCTTCTCCTGTTCCGCCAGGATCAGTCGGATATCCGCCTCGTCGGCCATAATTTGGTACTTACGTATGATCTTTTCCAGCAATAAGTGGAGGTTGTAACGGGTACTGTTTATTTGTTCGGGACGGGCGAAGTTGAGTATCTCTCCCACAAAGCGGTCGGCATTTTCCACCTCGCTCTCTATCATGTGCAGATGCTTTTTATTTGCGGAGGAGTTCTTTTTTAGTGTCTGCACTACTAGCTGGATAATGT
>JAGYOC010000303.1 GCA_018399795.1 Dehalococcoidales bacterium | reverse complement strand
CCACCGTGGAACGAACAGCGTATTTTTACTAATATTTCGAGTATCGAGTGTAAGAGAAAAAGACCCATCGGCGTCCACAAGACCTGCAACATATCTAATGTCTAATCTCTCTATTTTGTCCATTATTGTTCATCCCACTGCATGGTGATCGTTTTCTGGTTCACCGATCCAGCTGGAGTAAGCTCACTCACATCCAATTGAAGGACCGCCCAGTCGCTATATGCAGGGGCTGTAGTTATCTGTCCTCCGAGACTCCCGGCAATTCCAATATTCGGACCGCTGGGCTCGGTCTCCGGCATGGTTTGATCAGCTACCGTAGAGTCTACTTCCACGGGACCACCTGCAGGATATGATGCTTGTACATATCCCGACTCTCGAAGATTTGCACTCATTCCCTCGCCGGTTTTCCACGCAGCTCCAATATCAGATAACCATATTTTTAAGTTGTCCACTATACTGGAGGTTCCCATATCCGACACATAAAGACGCACCCATTTCTCGAATGAATGCCCATCTGCCTGCGCGGTTATAGGGTAAGTGGCCGGATCAAGCTCTGCAGAATCATTAGAGCCCATATTCAGATTATTTGGATCAAGCGTCTCTAAGGACGAGCCCGAGGGTCCATTTGTCTCCGCAACAACAACGGTAGCTGCCATACTTTACTCCTTATTCTTCGTCGAAGGCTTCCCAGAGCACTAATAGGCCGTCACCGGAGGTGTCGGTCCCACCCGTGTTGTTGATCACGCCATCAGCGGTTATAGAGAACTCGGAGGTTCGGTCTACCAGCGCAGCGGTAGTTGTAGTGACCTCAATAACCGAAACTAAATGGTCATCTTTTCGAATATCGGTTACGGTATGATCACCAGCGCTCCCACCGTCGATACCGGCCATCTTTACAAGCCCTTTGTTCTCAGCGCCAAAAGCCCGTCTGACGATTCTCCGCCATACCGGGCTTGATCTCTTCATTCTGTCTTTAAGAATCATTTATTTCTCCTCGTTTGTAATAGATCGTAGTAGGAGGCAAAAGCCCCCTACTACAGTCCTAAACTAACTCCGCTTAGAACCAACCTAAGTTGGCCGGGGAGATGTTACGAATGTACACGTGCTGTTCGTCTTTCTTAAGCGCCAGGGCGCCGAAGAGCAACATCAAGAACGGATACACAGCCTGGTTGTTCGGGTACAGGTCAAACTTCATCAGAGGCAGGAACTGGAACCATTCAATTGCATCATAGATTTGATCCATGGTCAGGATAAACCCATGAGAGGTTCCGGGAAGCTCTGCATTAAAGTCAGTGATTACCTGGGTTGCACCGGTACGAGCCACAGTCTTCACATAGCGCATATCACTACCGCCACCTTTTTTACTGCGATACAGATTGAAAGCGGTACCAGCGGTTGCACCGTCAGCCACGGTCATGGTGACCTTTTCACCGGATACAGAAGCGGCAAGCTGAGTCATAGATACAGGCGCGGATTCACCGAACTTGCTGACTGCGGTTACCGCATAATCATATGCGCCAACATCAGCGGCCTGCCAGTAGGAAATCTCACTACCAGCCACTGCACCGGAAGCCGGAGCGGAGTCCTCGGTTGGAGTTGAAGGAGCACCGGCTATAGTGGACGCGGATACGTTGGTTGACTTTTTTCCCTCCTGAATAAACACATCATCCAGAAGTTCCAGCTCTCCAAAAGGAGTCGGATAGCGGTTGAAAATCGAACCACCCATGGTGTTACCAGCATCAAAGCGAATCCGGTCTCGGAGAAGGTTCTGGACATCCTGCATTGCCATGGTACTGAGAAGAAGGATAGACCCTTTCCCGTACTTATCACGGATTACACGAGTTCCCTCGTTAACCTTCTTTTCGAACTCGGCGCTATCGGCTGCAGCACCACGCACATCAAGAATGTTATCAGCCTGCGGAGACCCATAGGTCGACGTGTTATCGGCTGCATCGTTGATCTGCTGAAGAATGCCCTTCGGCTGTTCAGAAACATAGTTGTCATTGCCATAGAACATGGCCTTTTCAACTTCACGAACGATCCACAACGCACCGGCATTCTGCTCAATGGTCATGGCATTCTCGATCATATTCGAAAGGGTAGCCTGCAGGGTCGCTTTGCGAAGGGTCTGCAGGTACTTCGCGGTTTCGTAGACACGTGCAATAGTCTGGTCTTTCTCAAAAGAGGTTCCCCCTTCAGAGACCCATGCACCATCACTGTTGCCTACCGCCGTTCTTTTATCCCACTGGTGAACAGGAGATGAGATCGGCTGTTTCTTGATTCTCTGGAAGAGGCGAGCCTCATCTTGTGACCACAACACATTTACCAGAGTGTTTTCGAGCGATTCGGGAACGAGGGCACGGCCACCTGTAAATGACCCAGCATCTACACCGGAGCCTGCCTCAAGGGCCTTTTGGAGGTTCTCAAGAACATCCACATTCCCGAAGTCGCCATGTCCCACAAAGTTAGCGGGATACTGTTGGGAAAGTTCTACTGGATTCATCCTTTACTCCTCCCTCATAAGCGCGGCGACTTTCTGGTCCAATTTGTCGTTGACACGTCCCAGAAGTCCTTTATTGATTCGACCCTCGATGTTCCCTGCCTCAGTAAGGTCCATCTTTCCGGTTTTAACCCAGTCTCGGCTTTTTGCCAAAACTGCACGGGTGTCGAAATCCACTTTTCCATCCGATGACTCGAATCGAGCTTTCTGCAAGCGTTTTACAGAGCCGGTAGGTACAGGAGACTCGCCAATCTTATTGATGGTATCACGTACAGATTTTTGAAGTTCGGCAGAGGCTACGGTCGCATTGCCGATGCTCTTTACCATCTTCTCAACCTTACCCACACGACTCCCCATTGAGGCCATGCTCTCATCGATGGCCTTGGCGAGTTGGAGAAGGAATGGTTCTACGTCCATAGCCGCTGCCGCCTCGGGTTCCTCCCTGAGTGTGTCTTCAATAGACTTGCGGTAGGACTCCTCTTCCTCTTCCTCGTCTTCTTCTTCGACGTCTTCTTCAGCCTCGGCTGATTCGGCGTCCTCTTCCTCGTCCTTCTTGCTTCCCTTCGCTTTTTTAAGCTCGTCCTCGTCACCGGACTGGCCCAACGACTTACGGAGGTCGTCGATTGCGTCGTTGAACCCTTTCTCAATGTCGAGGTCATCTTGCAGAAGAACCTCATTATTGGTTCCCATAAGAAACCCTCCTAATGTTTTTTACCGCCCCGATCCAACAACGTTGGGTATCTTACGGGCGATGTAGTTCACTATACGTACTGCAGTGTTTCCATCAAAGCCGCTATCGTATACGAAGTTCAGCATGTCATTGTAGCTTGTAATTTTTCCGTCACGAATAGCTTTGAGTAGATCGCTAAACAAGGAACGAAGATCGGACATATTCAGATTATCTCCAATCGTATCAGTGACCGCCCCTTGTAAGCTCTCATGCGAGAGTGCCCGTCCACCGGCAAAGGTAGCGGCATTAACACCACCCCCGGCACTAAGGGCTTTTGCAAACTCGGGAAAAGGTACTACCCTTACATTCCCAAGCGTTGCGTCATTTACAGGTTTGTGAGTCAATGCGGTCTCGTCCCATACAACTTGTTTTATTCGAGATTCTGCCTTTTGAAGAATACCGCCTCCGATAGACGCGCCAATTCTCCGGGCACCGCTTCCAATATTTTTCCACACCTTTTGCGCGATATCATTGGCTTGGTAGAGAAAACCCTTTACCAGTGTTTCACCTTTATCGGTAAACTTCACATCAAGGGGCTCACCAATAATAAATCCGGGATCATGGGTAACTTTGTGCTTATGGTCCCACGAAAGTACTCCATGGCTAAGGTAGTACTCAGCGGCCTTTTGCAAAGCTGCAGTCTCTACCGTCTC
>JAGYOC010000302.1 GCA_018399795.1 Dehalococcoidales bacterium | reverse complement strand
ATCCCGGAGTTAAGGTTACAATACATTATACTACATTCCGACCAGCCGGCTCATTATCTCGTGGCCGGGGTCAACAAAGAGGCCAGTACCTTTTGCCTCGTTTTCGGTAAGCCTGCCCCCTCCGTTGGCACGGAACCCTTCACCCCATAGCAAAAAGGGCACCGGGTCTGCCGTATGTGTGCGCAGCTCAACGGGGGTGGGGTGGTCCGGCATTACCATTACGCGGAGCTTGCCTTCCGACCAGTTAAGCATCCTGCCGGCGATATCGGCATCCACCTTTTCGATAGCCGCTACTTTATCCTCAACCAGACCACCATGCCCGGACTCATCGGGCGCCTCAACATGAATCACCACCAAGTCATAGTCACCCAGGGCTTCCAGGGCTCCGGCGCCCTGGGCAGCGAAATCGTTATCCATGCCGTCGGTCACTCCAGCGATATCTAGCACCCCCATACCCATCACCCTGGCCATACCCCTTATTACGTCTACCCCTGAGGTTACAGCGGCCCTCAAACCGTAGACATCCCGAAAAGGTGGTACATCAGGCAACCGGCCACTGCCCCAGAAAAGCCATATCATATTGGCCGGGAGAGCACCGCGCGAACTCCTGGCCTCATTGACCGGATGCCCGCCCAGCACCCCCACCGAACGCTGCATAAGATCCCTGAGCAGATCGCTCCCCCTGCCGCCGGGTAAATAATCCCTAATGGGCCGGCCCGGGATATCGTGTGGCGGCGTACAGTCTGCCTCGAGGGTCTCCCCGTGTCCTTTAATCTTGCAGATATGGCGGTAGTTTACGCCGGGGTAGAAGTGTATATTGTCACCTCCGAGCTCGTTCTCAAGAGCAGAGATGAGCTCCCGTGACTCTTCGCTGCCGATATGCCCCGCGCAGTAATCGTGTATTCGACCCTCACGCTCGGTTATCATATTGCAGCGGAAGACGACCTCATCCTCATGAATATCAACCCCCATACTCTCTGCCTCGATGGCAGCTCGTCCCAGCCTGTACTGCGCCGGGTTATACCCGAGAAGAGACATACAGGCACAGGCACTGGTGGGCTCCATACCCGGAGGTACGGTGCGTACCATGCCCACGCTTCCCTCGCGGGCCATGGCATCCAGGTTGGGCGTACGTGCTAGCTCAAGTGAGGTCCTGCCTCCTTTCGAGGCGAGCGGCCATCCGGCGGCTCCATCTATAATAATAACTACATACTTCAATTTTTCACCTGTAACGATATATTATTTTTCATCACTCAACAGGAGTCCTGATCATATTCCGCCCTCTGCAAAAAGCCGCTGTTGCCGAAAGCGACCAATTCAGCCTATAATATTGATGGCGGGGTGTAGCGCAGTCGGCTAGCGCGCAGCGTTCGGGACGCTGAGGTCGGAGGTTCAAGTCCTCTCACCCCGACACTTTCTTATCCCTTCGGTCACGATGCAGGCAAACAGGGGTTGGTACTGCGGTTTAGGTTCTATCGCAACCAGGTTTCTACCTCGCAACCGCACTTGCTCAAACATCTCCGCCACTAAGCGTTCCCGCTGCTCGTCCGTTACGCCAGGGTGGCTCCAGAGGGCAGGTAAATCTGCCAGCAATTGTGCCGCCCTCTCCAAATTGGGAAGGTGAACCGACAAGCCAAATGACGCAACAGCCCTGCGTTGACGTTCGAGATCCTCTTTTTCCTGCCGATATTCGTCGTCGCTGATGTCTCCCCACAGGTGTTGCTTCCTCAGGTTAGTCAACGCTCGCTCCAGCCGGGCTTGCCCATTGTCATGCGATGGAGCATCTTCTTCCTGCCGCAAGGCACCGATAACGGTGTCTTCCCATTCTTGATCAAGGGTCACATAGGGTAACACATCCTCCTGGAATTGGGCCATAAGATGTTCTACCCTTACCGAATGAGGCTCAAGATCACAGAAAGGGCGCCTGTGGTAGAGACGTCGTATCACCTCTCCATACTTGCGGTGGACCGGCTGCCCTCCGTAGGGATGATCGCACTCATCGCACACAGCCACCTTAGAGAAAGGATAGGCCCGTCGGGCTAACCTGGGGCGCCCTTCGCGGCGTTTCGTCCTCTGCCGCTTCCATTCCTGGCACTGCAACCACAGTGTCCTGACTTCATCAGGGACATCATGGGTAC
>JAGYOC010000301.1 GCA_018399795.1 Dehalococcoidales bacterium | reverse complement strand
GCAATCGTATGCCACTGCAATGAATCAGTATCACAGAGACTTCCTCAACATCTATATCAACTTCCACAGACCTTGTTTCTTTGCCGTACCGATTATTGACCAGAAGGGTAAGATCAAGAAAACATACCCCTACCGGAAGGTGATGACACCTTGTGAGAAGCTGAAATCACTGCCCGAAGCGGAGATGTTCTTGCAGCCCGGTGTAACAATGGAGACACTGGATGACATTGCCAATCAAATGAGCGATAATGAATTCGCGGAAAGGATGGTGAAAGCACGCTCCAATCTCTTCCAATACATTTCTACATTTCCCGAGACGCCTGGGGTTCTTCTTTAGACTCATTTTTGGATTAGAAAAGACTCCGTCGAAGAAGGAGGTAAATTGAATAAGGAAGTACAGGCGCTGTTTCAGATATTCCTGCATAAAAAATACCACCGGAGCTGATTATTGCTACGGTGGTATTGTCTGCATCAGATTTCAGAAATCCTTAACGGCGTCCCAGCCTTCGGAAGAGGAATACCAGTCCGGTGATAACGGCGGCGATAATGGCGATACCTGCTGCCCCCCAGGTGGTGGGAGTCCGCACGCTTACTCTCAGGTCCATCTTATCGTCGGCGTTGTTGCTACCCCTGGCAGTTAAACCGACGCTGTAATCCCCGGCAATTGTCCTCTCCGGTGGGGTTATGGTTGCTTCTATCTCTTCTGAATCGCCGGGTTCCATTGACTCGATGCTGTTGGGGCTGAAGGTAATGCCCCAGCCTTCGGCCTTGGTGGATACAAAACTGATATCCTCTACCGTGCTAGTGCCTGTATTGGAGAGTTCCAGTTTTACGGTGCTATCACTTCCGGACTTGGCCGTGGTATTGAGCATGCCGGAGGTGGTCACCATTTCCAGTTCGGGACTGGGTGGTATCTCGGTGACCACGGCCTTGAGGTCAATCGTTCCCTCCAGGTCTTCCGATGTGGCGTTGACGGTAGAGGTATATTCGCCGGGTTCGGGTTCTGTGTCCGGTAACGGACTGAGGGTAACCTTCAACCTGTCTGGGTTGGGCATGTTGGGCTTCACCAGCATGGCACGTATTATCTGACCGGTACTACCGTATTGTTTGGTGATTTTTGCCTGCCAGCCCTCCGGTTCTTCGATATCAATATTAAAGAGGCGTTGTGGTTCATCTTCGTCTGCGGTTTCGTAGTCGAAAACTACCGTATACTCAAAGGTTTCGCCCGATTCACCGTTTAATACCGGGTATTCTGATACGAGGTCGATACTATCTCCTACAGAGGCCTCCTCGGTATCAGATGAAGAAGGTTCGGCTTCTGCTCCGTTTTCTTGTGCCGCAAGAGCAACCTGCCCGAACAACAGCGCACCGATTATTCCCCAGGTCAGAGTGATAGCGGCAATAAAGCGAACTCTTCGGGATAGCATCATTTTTTGAATTCTCCTTGGCATCAAATATCTATCTTAACCGGCCTGCATATAATGGCTTGTCGAAATCGTTCGTGTAAATAGGTAAAGATTTATTTCTTGCTTCCAGTAACAATTATTGATAGATAGTATATATTTTACAGGGGGTTTAAATCAAGTATAACCTGCTGCCCCTGATAGATGAGAAGGAAGATGGGAGTATATTAATAATTACCATGAACGGAGGACTAATAACGGCGCTCCGTCTTGGTAAATGTTATATGCGCATCTTTGGGAATTGCCAGGCCTGCTTCTGCTTCCACTGCCTTCAGAATCGCGGTGGGTACGGGGCAGGCAGCGCACAGATTAAACTCACGGGAATACTGACATATCTTGGATTCCCCCCTCGGTTTTATGGGGTCCCACTCGTTAACCTCTGCCTCATCAACTTCTTTTAACTGACTGGCCATTTTGACTATCCGGTCACAGTCGCATTTTATCTCTATTTTTACCTTTCCCTTACCTAGTTTGGCCTTTTCGGTTCCCTCTGATTTGTTGGCCTCAATCGTGCATGGCATGCCGCAGATGCCGGGATCGCATTCTACAATGGTCATATAATTTTCCTCCCTTGAAATCTCTTCCTGGCTACAATTATAACGAAACCGGCTTCAGAATAAAAGCCGTTTCGCGGCGATTCCAGGGAATGGACGTTGGTCGGTTTTTGAAACAGGGTGGAGGTTTCTAATTCTACCGAGAAGCCGCTTTCGTTTAGCATTGCTATGACATTATCCCGATTGTAAAAAGTAGTGTGTCGATAGAAAGGATGGCCCTGCTCCTTTTTCTCCTGGTAAAGCAATCCCCAGGGGCTCTCTTTGGGGACCATCCCTATGACGAGCTTTCCCTGCCTGGTCAGGACGCGGTTTATTTCCTGTAAAACTTCCGTTGGGGATTGTACGAAGCATAGCGTAACTATGATAAAGGCTGTACGGTAGGAAGCAGTCCTGAAACACAGATTCTCGCCTCTGCCCACCAGTGTATTGGTGATGCGTGCGCTGGCTATTTTTGCCATCTCCGCGGAAGGGTCGATACCGGTTGTTATACCCAGTCCCTCGGCAAATCGCCCGCTTCCGACACCTATCTCCAGCCACGGTTTTGACAAAAAGGGCAAAACCTCTTTGAATGCTGCCGTCTCGACAGCAAAGATAGTTTTGCCCTTTTCATCGAACCAGCTATCGTAATCCGGGGCCAGGGAATCGAAGAAGCTAACCCCGCCTCTGTTGTTTGCCGTAATTACCCTCTATTCACTGTACAAATATGCTATTGATACTGCTTACGGATAGGGTATTTCATGTATCCTGTTAATTACTCTTCATCGCCTTAACTGCCATCTCGGCAGCATTGACCATATGATATGGAATCGGTGATGCCGTCAGAGCGGGGTGGGTTCCCATCTGGAAGAGAGTAAGATCGTGAGCAGTTACGCGATGCTGAATACAGGCACCCATAAAGTTCACCAGCTCACCAACGCTGGTGTCGCCCGAAGCTCCGCCGCCAATCATCAGTCCGCTTTCCTGACAGAAGATCAGCTTCAGCTTGATTTCTGCCATACCGGGCATTCCACCCGGATGCCGGTTGGGTCCCGCAGCTACACCGGTCACTATGCAGTCCATTCCTTCCTTCCTTGCTGCCACCTCGCTCATACCGGCACAGCCGAAGGCCCGCTCGCCAAGTTTGGTGGAGAAAACACCCACGGCGCCACAATTAGTAGAGCAGGTACAAAAAAGGTTGGCTCCAGCTATTCTGGCCTCCGAGGATGCAATTGATGCCAGCATGAGACGGCTCAATTTGCCGCTGAAGAAGGAGAATTTTTCGGCACAATCGCCACACGCGAAAACGTTGGTATCAGTAAGTGTGCGCATATAACGGTCAACCCTGATTGATTTGGTCGGCCCCAGTTCCAGTCCGGCCTTGCCGGCGAGCTCGGTATTCGGGCGTGCGCCCACGCCAACTATCACTATATCGGCCTTCAACTCCTCGCCGCTGGCAAGCTTGACCCCGCTTACCTTGCCATCGCCGAGCACGGCCTCCACTTTTTTGTTGGTGAGTACATTGACACCGTTTTGGGTAAGTACATCCTCGGCTTCCTGGCAGTATTCCTCATCCAGAGCTAACTGCAGACAGTGGGGCAGTACCTCGACCACGGTTACGCTACCGCCATTGTTCCCGAGGTATTTGCGGCATTCGTCAGCGAACTCGACCCCGATAAAGCCACCGCCGATAATGACGATATCTTTTACGTCCTTCATGGCATCCAGGAGGCCCTGCAGATAGTCGACATCTTTCTTGACAAAGAAAACGTTTTTCTTGTCAAGCCCTGGAATGGGAAGTTCCATAGGCAGAGAGCCGGTAGCCATGATGAGCTTATCGTATCTTATCTCATCTCCGCCACCGGTGCGTACGGTCTTTTTCTCCCGGTCGATTTCCGTTGCCTCGCCTTTTACCAGCTCAATGTCGTTATTGCTGAGCAATGCGTCCGGTATCAGATTTTTCTGAGGGGAACCCAGGGTACCGTAGATATATGGGATACCGCAGGGAACGAGTACCTGTTCTTCCTTACGAACAAGCAATACTTTCTTTTCCGGATAACGTCTCCGGCAGCTTATCCCTGCTGTTGGGCCGGCGGCGCTTCCTCCAATAATTACTACATCAGCGTTTTTGGTCACATTTTCCTCCTTAATAATTTATTTGTATTTGGAAGGGTAGTGTCATCTTTACTATTACGTTCATATAATTAACTGAAACAGCCTAAATAATATGGGATACTAAAGCATTCACGAGAAAAAGATTTCAAAGCATGATTGATATAACACAGGGTTACGGTGAGAAACCCTGGGTGAGCCCAACAGATATTTATAGCTTTATGGCGCAACAAATCCCCCTCCCCGGTTTTATCTGCAACATGGTAGATCTTGCGTTTCTCTGGAAAAAGGGGTGGGCCAGATAACAATGCTAGGGGCCCGTGCCAATATAATGGACTTAACCCGCCAACAGTTTAACATACTCTATCATTATAGGTGTACCGTGTCAAGTTAACTCTGCTTTTTTATATTCATCCTGAATACTCTGTTATGTTATTGCATGCCTGTTGTGTGGCTAGTGTATGCTGACCATGTCGTGTTAAGGTTAGGTGGTAAAGAAGTGAACGGGTATGATATACATAAGGATCGGGGGCCCATATTGGATTCAGGTGTAACTTGTAATTACATTTTATTGGTTTAGATGTAAAAAATGTCGGGATTATATTATGCGTTATATCGGTATTGACATTGTAGAGATAGGTCGTATTAAAAGTGCCATATCGAGATTGGGAGATTCTTTTCTCGGTCGTGTCTATACCGAAGCTGAAGTCGATAGTTACCGGGGGCGATATGCATCTCTGGCGGCACGCTTTGCTGCCAAGGAGGCAGTGATAAAAGCTCTGGGCGGATTCTACGGGGGCGCTTTCAAAGATATTGAAGTACTATCTGACTTGACCGGTAAGCCCGGGCTCAAGCTATACGGTGCCATTAAAAAGAGGGCGGATGCTATAGGGATTGGCGGGTTTGATATCAGCATATCCCATTGCCGGGAATATGCAGTAGCATTTGTTATCGGCCGTGAGAATTAGAGCTGCTGTATGGAAAATGCCATGACAGCAGTACATCCGGGGAGTGAGTGATGAGTATAGCCAGGAAGGCGCTGATAGTTTTCCTCAGCTTCTCACTTTTTCTTTCTTTTTCGGGGGTTGGGCTTTGTTATACCGCCGGGCGCACGGTGCTGCAACCGGAATTTGTGATATCGCAAATGGAAGGTCTGGATGTAACCGCGCTTTCAAAAGATCTAATAAGGGAGCAGGTTCCCCCGGAAATAGAATCCATGCTGTCGGAGGAATATATCAGTGGGCTTATCGATGAGGTGGTTGCTGACCTTGAGCCATGGATAAGGGAGCAGGTGGCGGACGCTGTCGATGAAGGTTATGATTATATTCTGGGGAAAAGCCAGGAGCTGATAGTGACAGTTGACCTGGGAACGGTCAAGCCCATTTTACGGGATAGCCTGTGGCAGGTTATTTCCGAATCGCCCCCCTCTTGGCTGGCAATGCTGCCTCGATCCGAAATGGAGAGTATCTACTACACGCTGTACGATGATTTGTCGGCCGGGTTACCGGATACACTGGAAATAGATGAGGCTATCCTGAATTCTCTTGACCCGGAGATAGTGCCTCTTTTGGAGAAGGCAAGGCAATATGTCAGGTATTATAGAATATTGTATGGCATATTGATTGTTGCCACTGCGGCACTTATAGCGGGTATTATTGTGCTCAATCGTCGCAGCGTAAAGGGCTCTACCCTCTGGCTGGGTATTCCCTGTCTTGTTTGTGGAATCCTTGCCTTCTTGAGCAGTTATATTGTTAAACGGCTGGC
>JAGYOC010000300.1 GCA_018399795.1 Dehalococcoidales bacterium | reverse complement strand
GGAAAAACGCTGGATTTTCCTTGAGAAGTTGAGCAGCATTAGAAGCTTTTCTCCCTCCGGGGTCGAGCGGGTGTAGCCCAGTACCGCCTTGGGGAGCAGCCCCTTCGGCAGCAGCTTTAGGCTGCCGCGGTGCAGGGCGTAGTAACGACCACGTAATTTCAATAGTTGCTGATAACACGCGTAAAGCGAATCGCCGCGACCTTTCTGCTCAGCCGCGTTCACCTTTTTCGAGTTCTCATTCACCGGCAACCAGGGCGCTGCTGTTGGCTCTGTAAAACCTGCCTGCAGTGTGGAGTCCCACTGCATCGGAGTTCTGCAGCCGTCCCGCTGAACAGCACCATTGGTCAGCCGGTTCAGAACTTTTATTTTCGCTGCCGGAACGGTGCCGATGTGACGGGCAATTGCATCCCGGGTATTTTTAGGCTTAATTCGACCCTGGCGCATTCCAATTTCTTCTCCGTAATAGATAAACGGCACCCCCCTAACTGTAAGCTGAAAGAGGCTGTTCAATTTCGCCTTACGGGTATCCGCCCCCAGTACGGAAAAGCGACGGAAACGGTCGTGGTTAGAATAGACGTAGGGGGGGATAAACGGGGCGGGGAAAACCCGCTCAAACTCTTCAACTAAGTTACGAAAAGCGGTCGCCGAAAAGGGGGTTGCCATAGTTTTGAATAAAAACACCAGGTGCAAGGCATCGGGCTGCTCCTGCCCGCAGTAGCGGCGCAGCACCTCCGGCGAGCCGAAGGTCTCGCCGATCAGCACTTTCTCCGAGGAAGGGCTTTCCGGGGATGAATACTCATTTACCACTGCACGCAGCTCGCGGGCGAACTCGAAGTTGTCCGGGTGGTTTTGTGTCATACGATGGGATCGGAACAGAAAGCCCGTATTCTCTTCATCCGGCAGCAGCTTCCAGGTGAAGGGATTGTCCCGAAAAAATGGATCCTCATACACCGCTCCGATAATGTCGAGCCGGAAACCATCTACCCCCCGGTCAAGCCAGAAGCGGAGAACCTTGAACATCTCCTGTTTTACTTCGGGGTTCCGGTAATTTAGGTCCGGCTGAAAGGGTAAAAACGAGGCCCAGTACCACTGTCGGGTTTTACGATGGTAGTGCCAGCCGGAACCACCGATCATGCTGCGCCAGTTGTTGGGGGGTGCCTTCCCTTCGGGCCTTCTTCCGTCTCGCCATACGTACCAGTTGCGCTTTGGATTCTCACGGCCCGATGCTGATTCACGAAACCAGGGATGCTGAATGCTGGTATGGTTTAAGACCATATCCAGAACCAGCTTCATCTTGCGTTTGTGGACTTCAAATAGCAGCCGATCGAAAACCTCAAGGGAACCATACTCCGGGGAGACATTGCAGTAGTGAGAAATGTCATAGCCTAGATCCTGCTGGGGGCTTGTATAAAAGGGTGACAGCCAGATGGTCTCAATTCCCAGCTCCTGCAGGTAATCGAGCCGAGAGATAATCCCTTCCAGATCCCCAATCCCATCTCCCCTTGAGTCCTTAAAAGAGCGTGGGTACACCTGATACACCGTAGTTTCTTTCCACCATGGCTGTTGCATGGACTTCTTTTCACTCATAGGCTCAGTATAGAACGAATATACCCCAAGCGAAAGTCGGTTTATGTCGGATTTCTTACGCCCCTTGTGTTTGCAGTAAGGTCCGGTTCCTTGTACACTGGACGAATGGACCGTCCTGCAAAAATTAAACAGCTCAAAACTCTGGCCGCTGGCGATGAAGACATTCACTTAATAGACCGGATTGAAGCAAAGCGACGGGCAATAATGGCTAGTAACAAAAGTCCAATCAGCGGATCGTTTACGCGGGCTGAGGAGGAGCTGCAGGATTTGCATTTAGCCGGTCTTACTTTTAGATTGAATATGGAGTATGCCCCGGCCTCGATAGATACATTGATCGACTTGTGGATTGACTCTGCCCACATGGGTGTTCCAGGATTTCGAGGCAGGGAAAATGATACCATTCTTGATATCGGGGCCAACGAGGGTTTCTATACCCTGTGTATGAAGCATGAAAATCCGAATGCCGGCGTACTCGCTGTTGAACCGATCAGCTCTACCTATCAACTGCTTACCACCAATTTGGCGTTGAACCACTGTACCCGCAGTCAGGTGTATCCGGTCCACGTAGCGGCTTCCGCGGAGCATCGCAATGTGGAGATGTTTCGTCACACACAGGTGTCGACCGTATCCTCAGAGCATATCAGTCAATTAAATCAGCCCTGGATCAAGGCCTCCAGTCTACAGAAAGAGCAGGTCGAAGCGCTCAGCCTGGATGAAATATGCCGGGGTGTCGGATTCAGGACGGTGGATTTAATAAAGATTGATGTGGAGGGAGCTGAAGTTGATGTGCTGCAGGGTGCGCAGGAGGTCCTTCGCATAGCCTCCCGAATTGTACTCGAGTGGCACAGTCCGCCACTGAAAGATGAAGCCATTACCTTTCTGCAGAAACGGGGGTTTCGCCTGTTGTTGGCCGAAGCACACAAGTTCGGAGACCTCTACTTTGAGAAGAAAGGTTAAGATCTTTCTCTATATTTTTTCCTATCTATACTATCAGCTCTGTATCTAGTATATTTAAACTATATTAGGAGATAGGAGAGAGGAGGCACTATGGCTCGT
>JAGYOC010000299.1 GCA_018399795.1 Dehalococcoidales bacterium | reverse complement strand
CAACGTGCTGGCTCGTCGCCTTTGCAATGAACGCTCATTTTTGGCTACAATGATTCTAACCCCTCCATCTCCGATATGACTTTAAGGAGCAATAGCAGTGAGTATAGAAACACCGGCCAATACCGATATGGAGAAACTGGTATCCCTCTGCCGCCGCCGGGGCTTTATCTTTCCCAGCAGCGAGATATATGGTGGCCTCTCCAGTTGCTGGGATTACGGTCCGCTGGGCGTGGAACTGAAACGCAATATCAAAAACGCCTGGTGGCGGGAGATGGTACAGAAGCGTGATGACGTGGTGGGCATTGACTCCAGTATACTGATGCACCCCCGGACCTGGCAGGCCAGCGGCCACCTGGAAGGCTTTTCCGACCCACTTGCCGAGTGTAAGAGTTGCCACCAGCGGTGGCGTACCGACCAGATGGATGGCGACCGCTGCCCGGAGTGTGGCGGAGAACTGACCGAGCCCCAGATGTTCAACCTGATGTTCAAGACATTTATGGGGCCGGTTGAGGATGCCTCCAGCATCGTCTACCTGCGTCCCGAAACCGCCCAGGGTATCTTCGTTAACTTCCAGAACGTTGTCACCACCACCAGAAAGAAGCTGCCGTTCGGTATTGCCCAGATAGGCAAGTCGTTCCGGAACGAAATCACCACCGGCAACTTTATCTTCCGCAGCCGGGAGTTCGAGCAGATGGAGATGGAGTACTTCGTCAAGCCCGGAACAGATAAAGAGTGGTTCGAATACTGGCTCCGGGAATGCTACGAATGGTACCAAAATCTGGGTATTCGTCGGGAAAACCTGCGCTTACGGCAGCACATGAAGCACGAGCTGGCTCACTACGCGCTGGACTGCTACGATATCGACTACCTTTTCCCGATGGGATGGTCCGAACTGGAGGGCATCGCCAACCGCGGCGACTTCGACCTCACCCAGCACGCCAGTTACAGTGGCAAGAGCCTCTCTTACTGGGACGAGGAGAGTAAAGAGCAGTTAATCCCCTATGTCATAGAACCATCGGCGGGCGTAGACCGAGCCCTTCTCGCCTTCCTCTGTGATGCCTACGCCGAGGAACCAGACAGAGACGAAACAAGGGTAGTACTGCACCTGCACCGGGACCTGGCACCGGTCAAAATAGCCGTACTGCCGTTGAGCAAAAAGGAACCGGTGGCAAAGAAGGCAGGAGAAATATACGGCGAGCTGCGCCATCACTGGGTGACTGGCTACGACGAAGCGCAGAGCATCGGGCGCCGCTACCGGCGGCAGGACGAAATCGGTACCCCCTTCTGTGTTACCATCGATTTCCAGACCCTGGACGACGGCCAAGTTACCGTGCGGGAGAGAGACAGCATGAACCAGATACGCCTACCCATAAAGATCCTCGAGGAAACGCTTTCTGCCAAGCTCGGTGGTGAAGATTTCTTCGTTCTGCCTGCCGGCGGTCAGATATGGAAGCAGGAAACCTAGCTGAGAGGGAAGCGAGGGGTAAGTTGAAAATCGTCCACTTTGCCGACCTGCACCTCGGCGTCGAGGAATACGGAAATATCAACCCCAAAACCGGGCTTTCCACCCGTCTCGAGGATTTCCTCATGTCCCTCGACGAACTGGTAGACTACTCCCTGGAAGAAAAAACGGACCTGGTACTATTCTGTGGCGATGCCTACAAGAGCAGGGAGCCGAGCCAGACACAGCAGAGGGAGTTTGCCCGCAGAATTAACCGCCTTACCTCAGGCGGCATACCCATTTTTCTGCTTGCCGGTAACCACGATATGTCCAATGCGGCCGGCAGGGCTACTGCCATCGAGATATTCGATGCCCTGTCTCTGGAGCGGGTTTACGTCGCCAACCGGCCCGGAATCCACCGCATCCCAACGGCAGGTGGGACAGTCCAGATAGTCTCCCTGCCCTGGTTGAGACGTAGCACTCTACTCAGCAAGGAGGAGACCAAGGGGCTCGATTTTGACGGTATCAACCAGAAGCTCCAGGAGGTACTGACCAATATCATCGCTACCAACGCCGGCAGGCTCGACACCGCGCTCCCCGCCATACTTGCCGCGCATGTCTGGGTTACGGGTGCAAAAGTGGGCTCGGAATCGATGATGAATATCGGTCAGGAGCACACCCTGCTGCTCAGCAGTGTCGCCAAACCCTCCTTCGACTATGTCGCCCTGGGGCATATCCATAAGCACCAGGTCCTCTCGGAAAGCCCTCCGGTTGTCTATTCCGGCAGTCTGGAGCGGATTAACTTCAGCGAGGAAAAAGACGACAAGGGTTTTTACGTGGTAGATATCGAATCCGGAGACGGAACCGTCACACGAAGGGTATCCTTCGATTTCCATCCGGTGAAAGCACGCCGTTTCCTCAGCATCGACGCCAGTGTCGAACCTGATAACCCTGACCCCACCGCAACCGTAATCGATGCCGTAAGCTACCACAGCGAAGAGATAAGGGGTGCCATCGTAAGGTTGAACATATCGATGCCCGCCAGTATAGAAGGACAATTGAAAGACGGGGAAATCAGAGACAGCCTCAAAGAGGCATATCACTACAACATTACCCGCGATATCAAGCGGGAATCAAGAATCAGGCTGGGAAACCAGACAGCGGAAGAGGTAACCCCCATCGATGCCCTGAGAGGCTATCTGGAAACAAGGAATATGACCCCGGAAAGGAAACAGACCCTGATTGAATACGGTAAAAATCTGATTGCGGAACGAAACATGGAACAGAAATAGCGCCTTGATAGCATTTCCCAGCAGGGCTATAATTTGAGCCGGGATAGAATATTATTAAGGGGGTGGTATAGTGGTTAAGGTTGTACTAGAACGTCACCTGAAAGCGGGCAAGAGAGGAGACTTCATTCACCTCCTCAAAGAACTCAGGACAGCCACCATTCACCAGCGCGGTTATGTCACTGGTGAGACTTTGTCCAGCATCGACGATTCCTCCGTGATACTGGTGCTCAGTATGTGGCAGAGCCTGGAGGACTGGAAAGCCTGGGAGGAATCACCGCAGAGGCTTGATCTGGAGGAAAAGGTCGAACCACTGCTATCGGAAAACCCCAGAGTCAATGTCTACCAGGTAATGGCTACCGAATAGACAAGAGACCAACCTGCATGACCAGCCGCTTTTCCTGAGCAGAGAACCCGTGTGCAAATGACCGCCGTTTCCGTCATGCAACTAACAGGTTTCCCTCCTATCATCTGGGACTGGTTCAATGCTGGGGGCAAACCGGCGCATCCGATACTCCCTGAGGCACTTGAGTCCCTCTTCATCACTCAGACTATGCCAGTAGCGGTAATAATCCGCAATGTAGAAGCGGGAAAATCCCCCTGTGGCCACGGTTACCACCCTGTCGGCGACCTCTGCCAGACGGTCTATTGACGCCTGTGATGCTGCCGGCACCGCCACTACTATGCTGGCAGGCCTCCGCCGGCGCACCGACTCCACCGCCGCCATCATGGTATATCCTGAGGCCAACCCGTCATCGATAATTATCGCAATCTTACCACCCGCGATGCTGAGCGGTTTGCTACCCCGGTAGAGAAGGCTTCTCTGGCGGATTTCCGTTCTTACCATTCCTACCTGGTAGTTTATCTGCTTCTCGGTAAGCCCAACCTCGTTCAACACGTCTTCATTGAGTATCACGGCACCATCATCGGCGATGGCACCGAAGCCCCCTTCAGGGCGCAGCGGGATAGGAAGCTTTCGGGAAATTACCACATCGAGATCAGCATCCAGCGCCAGGGCAACCTGCATTGCCACCGGCAGCCCGCCGTTGGGTATCGCCAGCACTACCACCCCCTGCCCCCGGTAATCTCCGAGCTTCTCTGCCAGCTTGCTACCGGCATCGAAACGGCTCTCGAAAACGGGATTGACACGGTAAGCAACCATTTATTCCCCCCTCTTTATCAATCGGAACTCGTTGACATCAACCATGCCCAGGTCAGTAAGCCTTATTTCCGGTATCACCGGCAGTGCCAGAAAGGATAACGCTGCGAAGGGGTCGGCAAGGCCGCAGCCCATCTCGATAGCCATTTTCTGCAACACTTCTATTTCCTCCGCCACCCTCCAGGGATTCTCCCCGGAGAGCAATCCAGCTACGGGAAGTGCCAGGCTGGCCATTACTCTACCTCCACAGGCAACAACCAGCCCACCCTCGAGGCTCTCCACCTCTTTTATGGCACAATACATATCCTCATCACTGGTGCCCACAGAAATCACGTTATGGGAATCGTGGGCCACCGATGAAGCCAAAGCGCCTCTCTTCAAACCAAATCCACGCACCATCCCCAGCCCGACATTGCCGCTGGCACAGTGCCTCTCCACCACCGCAAGCTTGAGTATATCCCGCTCTGTATCCGCCACAACAAGCCCATCCCTTGTTCTAGGCACCTCCATCCTTTTTCGGGTAGTAATCTGATACGGTACGATATCAATAACCGGCTCCTTATCTGCCGCCGGGAAAAGCCTGAGCGATTCCGGTGTGAAGGCCCCGATGTTTACCGTGCGTAGAATCTCCTTCTTAGTCACCTCCGGAACATCAAAGAGAGGCTCTCCATCCCTGGCCACCAGCCTTCCGCGGTGGAAGACCATATCCGCCCGCAAATCTCGCAGGCTTTCACATACCATCAGGTTGGCCCGGTAGCCCGGTGCCACCGCCCCGAGTCCTTTCAAACGAAAGTAAACCGCGGCGTTTATCGTGGCCATCTGAATAGCACGTACCGGCTCCAGGCCACGCATGATGGCCTTTCTCACCACGGCATCGATATCCCCGTCACCGAGCAGGTCCGCACAGCTGCGGTCATCGACCACGAAGATACACCGGGGATATGTCCGGTCGTTTACCAGCGGCAGGAGAGCATCCAGGTTTTTTTCCGTGGAACCCTCCCTTATCATGAGATACATTCCCCGCCTGAGCTTTTCCCTGCCCTCATCCGGTGATACCGATTCGTGGTCAGAGCCGATACCTGCCCCGATGTAGGCGTTAAGTCCCGGCCCGCTCAAAGCCGGGCAATGACCATCCACGTTACTTCGCTCAGCCAGGGCAATTTTTCGCAGCACTTCACTGTCCCCGGCCAGAACACCGGGGTAATTCATCACTTCGCCCAGCCCGATGCAGTGCCTCAGGCGAAGCAGCTTTTTTATCTCACCGATACCGATAACCGCCCCCGATGTTTCCAGGCTGGTCGCCGGCACACAGGAAGGAGCCATCAGAAAGAACTCCACAGGCAGCCGTCTCGCACAATCCATCACATACCGGATACCATCCATACCGCATACATTGGCTATTTCATGAAGGTCCGTAACCACAGCCAGGGTACCCCGCGGTACCACGGCACGGGCATACTGTCCCGGGCTCAACATCGAGCTTTCCAGGTGAGTATGCCCGTTGATAAGTCCGGGCACAAGGTATTTACCCCGCAAATCCCACACATCCGCCGCCTCCCGGTAATCACCGACCCCCGCAATTAGGCCTTCGGACAGGGCCACGCTGGCCGTTTCAATCTCGCCACTGAAGACATTGATCACCCTGGCATTGGCCAGGACAAGATCAGCCGGTTGCAAACCCCGGGCTACCGATATCAGGTGCTCCCTGCTCAAGTCAACTCTCCTTCGCTCCCGATGTTATACAATTTATCAACACCATTTCGTCACTCCTTTCAACCCTCCAGATAGCAGATATCCGGCAGGTAGCGGAATTTCTCATCGAAGTCTATCCCATAACCCACGATGAACCGGTCCGGCACGGTAAATCCAAGAAAATCGATGTCTACCGCCACCCTTCGCCTGGAGGGCTTATCGATAAGAGAGCACAGTTTAAGCGAGGCCGGTTTTCTCTTGCGAAGGTAATCAAGGAGAAAAGAAAGGGTAATACCCGTATCCACGATATCCTCGACCACAAGCACATCCCTGTCCCTGATCGGAGAAACCAGCCCCTTGACCACCTTGACCCTGCCCGAGCTTTCCCTGCCGCCGCCGTAGCTGGAAACCCTGATGAATTCCACCTCGAGAGGGAAATTAAGGAAACGCACCAAGTCAGCCATAAAGACAAAGGAACCCTTGAGTATCCCTATCAGGAGAGGACACCGGTGCCGGTACTGTGAAGCAATTTCTTCGGATAGCTTCTCCAAGGCAGCAGCTATCTCGCTGCGGTCGAAAAGCAGACGGGGCTCAGATCGACTACCCATTCTCAGGTGAGATTATATTACTTATGGCAAAACCTGTCCAGTAAAAAGGCAATTCGCTTTGCCAGGGGATTAAACGCTGTGCTAAACTTCATTTATAGAATAATACCGCAATGAACATACTGGTAACCAATGATGACGGCATCCTGGCTCCGGGTCTGTGGAGCCTGGTAAGTGAGTTGCAGAAGACAGGCCATATCACCGTTGCCGCCCCGGACAGGGAGCAGAGTGCCCAGGGTACAGCGGTTACCCTGCGCCATCCCCTCCGGGTGCAGAAGGTAAAACCCCTTCTCTCCGGGGTTGATACCTACGCGATAGAGGGAACCCCATCAGACAGCGTTATTCTCGCTCTGAGCAAGCTTATACCGGGCAGGATAGACCTGGTAGTATCCGGCGTAAACTCGGGACCGAACCTGGGCGATGACGTGCTCATATCGGGAACGGTGGGCGCTGCACTCCAGGGTTATTTGCGCGGCGCCACGGCCATCGCCGTATCGGTTGACTCCTTCGACAGCCTTTACCTGGATAACGCCGCCCGGCTTGCAGCCCTTATTACCGGGAAAATAGCCGATAATACCCTGCCCGGGCATCTCTTTCTCAACGTCAATCTGCCCGACCTGCCCCTTATAAATACCGGTCGCATCAGAATAACCAGGCTTGCCAGCCGCAGCCACATAGAGACAGTAAAAGAGGGCCATGACGGCAAGAAGGCATACTACTGGCTGATAAGGCAGAAAATCGACCGGGATGCCGTGAAAGACACCGATATCCACGCCATCGAACAGGGCGATATATCCATTACTCCCCTGCACAGTGAACTCCTCAACAAGCCATTACCGGACATCAGCGACAACATCTGCATAGAACTCATTGCCAGCCTGAAGGGATATCCGGAGTCTCCGCTTTAATGGTCCATCCCTTTCACATTTCTTTCACCGGGCAGAGCAATTATGATATCATTTACTTCATATGAAAAAATCGATCCCGGAACGTATGCTCAGTTTTTACCGCGAACACCGGCGATTTTTCATACTTGGTGCCATCTTCATAGCAAGCTCAGCCCTGATATACTTCATCCACTACCAGATTTTCCATGACCCGCACCATATATTCATCTATATGGTCGGTGACCTCGCTTTCGTTCCCCTGGAGGTATTCCTGGTCGTGATAGTTATCGAAAGCATTCTCGCCCGCCGGGAAAAGCAGTCCCGCATGGAAAAAATGAATATGGTGGTGGGTACATTCTTCAGCGAGGTGGGCAATTACCTGCTTGGAGACCTGCTCACATTTTGTACCAAACGCCGGGAAATCTGCCAGCACCTGAATGTCAACTCTGAATGGGGGAAAGACGATTTCCAGAAAGCAAGGGATTTTACCTATGACATGGCTCTCTCCCTTGAGGATATCGACCTGGGGCTGGGCAGACTGAAAAGCTTTCTGGCACGTAAACGGGGCTTCATGTTAAGACTTCTGGATAACCCCAATATACTGGAACACGAATATTTCACCTCTCTTCTGTGGGCAGTATTCCACCTTGACGAGGAGTTAGAATCCAGACCATCGCTGAAAGACCTGCCCCGCAGCGACCTGGAACACCTGGCCAACGACATACACCGTGTTTACGAGCAGCTTGTCATGCAGTGGCTGTCCTACCTGGAACACCTCAAATCGGAATACCCCTTCCTCTACTCGCTGATACTACGTACCCACCCCTTCCAGGAGCAACCGTCACCGCTGGTCAAGCAATAGAAAATAGCATCACTTACTGTATGGAGGTAGATAATTGTATCAAAAAACCATGCTGGATAACGGAATGCGGCTGGTCACCTCACAAATGCCGCACACCCGCTCGGTATGTATTGGCCTGTTTACCGGCACCGGCTCACGCTACGAAACGGAAATCGAAGCAGGAACATCCCACTTCATCGAGCACCTTCTCTTCAAGGGCAGCCAGAAACGCCCTACACCGGGAGCAATCTCGGCTGCTATCGAAGGAGTGGGCGGAATTCTCAACGGAGGCACTGACAAGGAGCTGACCGTTTACTGGTGCAAGGTGGCCCGGGACCACTTCCCGCTGGCTCTGGACGTGCTCGGTGACATGCTCCTCCATCCGCGATTCGACCCTGAGGAGCTTGCCCGGGAAAGAAGGGTTATCATCGAAGAAATCAATATGTGCAAGGACTCTCCCTCGCAGGAAGCCGGCATCATCATTGATGAGCTGCTCTGGCCCGCCCACCCCCTGGGACGCGATATTGCCGGCAGCAAGGGATCGGTAAATGCCATTACCAGGGAGGCAATCCTAGACTACTATCGCCATCACTACCGCCCGGACAATACCGTAGCCGTTGTGGCCGGCAACATCAAACAGGAGCGGGCAATCGATGCAGTCAGCCAGGCTTTTGCCGGCTGGTCCTGCAGCGAAAACACACGCCACTATGCACCATATCAACCGGCCAGGGGACCGGCCGTAAAAATAGAGAAAAGGGATATCGAACAGGCCCACCTCTGTCTGTCTCTGCCGGGCCTGCCCCTTCTACACCCGAAGCGCTTCCAGCTTGACCTGCTCAACGTTATACTGGGACAGGGGATGAGCAGCCGGCTTTTCACCGAGGTACGTGACCGTATGGGCCTTGCCTACAGCATTCACAGCTATGTGGAGCATTTCCTCGATACCGGCTCGCTGACCATCTATGCCGGCGTGGATACCGCAAACCTGGCTACTGCGGTAAGGGCCATTATCGACCAGATGTGTGATCTCAGGGAAAAGGTCCCCGAGGAGGAACTAATACGTGCCAGAGAGATTTCCCGGGGCCGCTTGCTTCTGAGAATGGAGGACAGCCACAACGTAGCCGGCTGGCTGGGGGGACAGGAAGCCCTCACCGGGCAGATTCTCACGCCGGAAAGGGTAACCAGCATTATTGATGCCATTACCGCCGCCGAAATCGAACAGCTTGCCCGGGAATTGATACAGGGCGGATGTTTCCGGATGGCCGTGGTCGGCCCCGTCTCCGAAGGAGAACCACTGGAGAACCTACTCAGGATGTAGCAAGACCGCCGTACAAATACTCTCGCCAGGAATTTGTTCACAGAGGGTAAAGGTTATGCTCGGTGCCATCGCCCGAGATATCATCGGCTGAGGGTCAGCCCGGTTAGATTCGCCCTTTCCAATCTCGGTGAAGTACCCGGTGAGGCAGAAAAGAGCACGGCCGTCACCCGCAATCATCCCGGCGGTATAAAGGGAGCACAGGCAGTGGCAGCAGCCACCTTCCTGCTCCGGCTCAGTACGGAGAAAAGAGAAATACGGATGGTAAGGGACTGTTATCAGAAGTCCTCAAAAGGACAGGGTGAAGACGGGCTATGCCCAAAACGAATATACTGAGCTGGAACGTCAACGGTATCCGGGCTCTCGCTAAAAAGGGGTTCACTGACTGGCTTGCTGATCAGTCACCGGAGATATTATGCCTTCAGGAAACCAGGGCACAACCGGACCAACTCGGCGATGACCTGATCAATCCTCCGGGATATCATTCCTACTGGAACTACCCGGAGAGAAAGGGATACAGCGGCGTGGCCCTGTTCACCAGGGAAGAGCCCCTCGAAACAGTCTATACTTTCCCCGCCGGTGGTCTGGAACTGGAGGGAAGGGCTATCATTGCCCGGTATCCGGATTTCACCCTCATCAACGTGTATTTTCCCAACGGGAAGCAGGGAGAGGAGCGTCTCAAATACAAGATGGCGTTCTACGAAGCATTCCTCGCCTTCATAGATTCCCTACGTAACGAAGGGGAAAGGCTTATTATATGCGGTGATTTCAATACTGCCCACAGGGAAATAGACCTTGCCCGCCCCAGGGAAAACTCAAAGGTATCGGGTTTTCTCCCCGTCGAGAGGGAATGGCTCGACAGGCTGGTGGCACACGGATACGTGGATACCTTCCGCCAGTTCAATGAAGAACCAGGCCAGTACACCTGGTGGGACCTCAAGTCAAGGGCTCGGGAAAGGAACGTGGGCTGGAGAATCGACTACTTTTTTGTCAGCAAGGACCTGTTGCCCGCCCTCTCGGCAGCATTTATAATGCCCGGGATAACCGGCTCCGACCACTGCCCCACGGGTATCACCCTGGATACGGGCTAATTTTCTCTTTCGGTAAATAACCAAAACCGCAAAAATCCCGGGCGACAATAAATAATATGGAGAAGGAACACGAATTGACTCAGAAAAAATCCTGCGGTGTATCTGCTCGCGGCAGGAGTGCTGGGACAGCACTGAGCGCCATCTTCATATTCGTTCCGGCGATAGGATAACTTCGCCTGCAGGATATGTGACACTATTCCGATTTTCCCGCAGGGCCTGGACCCGTTTCCGGCATGCGGAGAGCGACGACGGTTGCCGCTGCCGACACCCCGATCAGAACCAGCAGGAATTGATGGAGGCTTCCGGTAAGGTCGTAAATTCTGCCTCCCACAAGTGGCCCCACGATACCTCCCACGTTGCCGACCGATATTACCAGCCCGGATGCGGTACCCACTTCCTCTCTGGAAACCATCTCCGTGGTAAGAGCCAGTATGGTAGGGATAATGGTGGTAAGAGCAACGCCTATTACCACCATCAGTATCCAGCTGGAGGAAATGCCTGTGTACATGGTACCGATGGCGGCCAGGGCCAGGGTCAGGGCCGGTATCCACAGGAATGGCCGGCGCAGACCCAGGCGGTAGGAGAAACGGGGCATAAATAGTGCTGTGGGGATACCCGCCCACATGCACAGCGATACGATAAGCCCCGCCATATCCTCCGTCGCCCCCTTCAGAATCATCAATGACGGCGCCCAGGTTACCCAGCCATCGAAGAAAAATATGGCCAGCAGGAAGAATATGGCCACCAGCCACAGGTTCCGGTTCCGCAACACCCGGCGCAGGGGAACACTCCTTCCCTTCCCATTACTCAGAGCCTCACCACCATCCGTTTCCCGGAACCCTGTCCACCACACAGCAGCCGCCACAATAATGGGTACACTCCAGAAGATGAAAACTCCCCGGAAACTTCCGGTAAGGGGCAATATCAGCGGTACTGAAATCGCCATGGCCAGAGCCATACCGGTAATCATCACCGAGGTATATATTCCCGTGGCCACGCCAATCTTGGCCCGGGGAACCCTGCTGCTGACCAGCTTGGGCAAGTTGGGAAAACACAGCCCGGCACCAGCGCCGTATAAGAAGGTAAATGCAATAATGCTTTCACCACTGGTTGCGGTAGCCCTCAACATGGAACCCACCGCCAGCATGATAATACCGATACCCGCCACCTTTTTCATGCCAATCCTGTCGCTGAGCAATCCTCCGGGAATACCCAGTATAACCGTCATCAGAATGGGTATGGTATAGAGCAGACCAGCCTGCGTGTGGGTAATCAGCAGTTCCTCCTCCAAGATATGCTCCATCGGGGGAACGCAGAGCGTCGGCGCCCATACAGCGAAGGCCATAAGGCTGGCCAAGGTTATCACACCCCTGTTTATGCCGTAACCGGACTCTTGCTTCATATAAAAAGATAACTGAACCCGTTGCCAGGATAAGTATGTGGCTAACGGATGAATCAGAGAAAACGTTTATCCTCCCGTTCCCCCGATAGTGACAACGTAATCGAACGGCCCCCCTTTGTCAAGGAAAAAGGGAAGAGAACGATGTTTTCATCGCCCGACCTCCCATCAACGCCATCCTATATTGTACCGGGCAATCCGGCAATCAAGCACCCTTCCTCCTCCCCATTTACAATAAAAAAAACGGCCGCAGTATCGAAGACTGCGGCCGTTAAACACGATATGGCGGTTACCGATATCAGTACATACCACCCATACCACCACCCATACCACCTCCTGGCATAGGCGGGTTCTTCTCTTCCTCGGGGATATCGCTGACCAGGGAATCGGTAATCAGGACCATACTGGCAATACTGGCAGCATTCTCTATGGCAGAACGTACCACCTTGGTCGGGTCAATAATTCCCTTATCAACCATATTGCCGAAATCACCGGCATCGGCATCGAAGCCAACACCGACTTCGCTCTTCTTAACGGCATCGACTATTACCGAACCGTCCTTACCGGCATTGCTGGCCAGGCAGCGGATAGGCTCCTCGACCGCTTTCTTGACGATATTGACGCCGGTCGCCTCGTCACCGCTGACCTCAAGCTTGTCCAGAACCGGAAGAGCATTGATAAGGGCCACACCACCACCAGGCAGAATCCCTTCCTCAACGGCAGCACGGGTTGCCGAAAGGGCGTCTTCGACACGGTGCTTCTTCTCCTTGAGCTCTACCTCAGTAGCAGCGCCCACCTTGATAACCGCGACACCGCCGACCAGCTTGGCCTGACGCTCCTGGAGCTTTTCACGATCGAAGTCCGAGGTTGTCTCCTCTATCTGCGCCTTGATCTGCTTGATTCTGCCCTTGACTGCCTCGTCCGAGCCCTTGCCTTCCACGATAGTGGTCTTGTCCTTATCCGCCACAACACGGCGAGCCCGGCCCAGGTCCTCCACGGTAACGGAATCGAGCTTGCGCCCGACCTCCTCGGATATCACGGTAGCACCAGTCAAAACCGCTATGTCCTCAAGCATCGCCTTGCGCCGATCACCGAATCCGGGTGCCTTGACTGCCAGGATATTTATGGTGCCCCTGAGTTTGTTGACCACCAGAGTGGCCAGAGCTTCGCCCTCAATATCCTCGGAAATAATCAGCAGGTTCTTGGATACCTGCAGTATCTTCTCCAGAGCGGGCAGTATATCCGCCACGGCGGATATCTTCTTGTCGGTGATAAGTATATTGGGGTCTTCCAGTACCGCTTCCATCTTCTCGGAATTGGTCACGAAATACGGGCTGATGTAACCGCGGTCAAACTGCATTCCCTCGACGTAATCGGTCTCGTAGGCCAGACCCTTGGATTCCTCGACCGTGATTACGCCATCCTTGCCGACCTTTTCCATCACCTCGGCAATCAAATCACCGATTGTCTTGTCCACAGCGGTGATGGTGGCCACCTGGGCTATCTGCCCCTTGCCCTTTACCTCGGTGGATATCTTCTTGAGCTCATCGACAATTGCCGCGGTCGCCTTTTCGATGCCCTTCTTGAGAGACATCGCCTCGGCCCCGGCAGCCAGATTCTTGAACCCCTCCGTAATTATGGCGTGGGCCAGGATGGTGGAAGTGGTAGTACCATCACCACAGGCATCATTTGTCTTGGTGGCAGCCTCTTTTACCAGCTGCACACCCATGTTCTCGAACGGGTCAGGGAGTTCCAGGTCCTTGGCAATGGTAACGCCATCATCGATTACCGAGGGCGCCCCCCATTTCTTATCCAGCGCCACGCAGTGTCCCTTGGGCCCGAGGGTAACACGAACGGCATCAGCCAGAACATCTATACCCTTTTTCAAGGAATGCCTTGCATCCTCTCTAAATACTATCTGTTTTGCCAATTTTATCCTCCTTATTTAATGGGTTTCTATTTCCAAATCTATTTTATTTGCTTCTCTTGGCCAGGATGTCGCTCTCGCGCAGAATCATATACTCTTCTTCTTCAATTTTGATTTCCGTTCCCCCGTACTTGGCATAGATTACGATGTCACCCACCTTAACGTCCATCGGCAACCTCTTGCCATCATCGGACATCCTGCCCTCACCAACCGCGATTACCTCTCCCTCCTGGGGTTTTTCCTTTGCGGTATCGGGTAAGACAATACCTCCCTTGCTCACCCTCTCCCGCTCGATAGGTTTAACCACAACCCGGTCAGCCAGCGGCTTCAAACTTTCTGCCATTCTGATTCCTCCTTCTTTTTTAACTAACCTATTGGCCAATAATATTTTAGCACTCTAGCGGTCAGAGTGCTAATTGCTATGATACCCTATTTGCCTGCTGTGCTGCAAATCCATTGGGAGTTGTTTAAAGCTGTTTTCAGCCATTTATCACAATATATCTTTATTTTATCACACAATACTCCCCCGGACAAAATTATTGATAATCCATAGTTCCGTCCATTGCCTTAATTATATCTGGGGTAATTTAGCAAATGGTATCCTGATTTGCCAGAACCTGTCCGGAACCTATGACAGTTTCAAAGAGGGATACACATCAAGTTCCAGGCTATGTACCCCGCAATTCTGCATCCGGTAGTATCCGCAGGCAGCAATCATAGCCGCGTTATCGGTACATAGGCCAGGCTCCGGACTGATGACTTCCACCGGTGAAGCTTCTATCAGCTGTTGGCGCAGAAACTGGTTCGAGGCCACCCCACCCACCAGCATAACATGCTTTACGCGGTGTTTTTTGGCCACAGCCACGGTCTTCCCGACCAGTACATCGACCAGCGCCTTCTGGAATGATGCCGCTGCATCCTCCGCCGATGTTATCCTACCGGAATCAACCAGCCGCATCAGGGCTGTTTTGAGACCACTGAAGCTGAAGTCATTGGTACCCTTCAGCCAGGCACGGGGTAAATCCAGTGTATCGCTGCCGTTTGCCGCCGCCCGCTCAATAGCCGGACCGCCGGGGTAGCCCAGTGCCAGAATCCTGGCAGCCTTATCGAAGGCCTCTCCAGCAGCATCATCACAGGTCCTACCCAGTAAAGTATAGTCGCCATGCCCCTGCATCAGCACCAGGTCACTGTGACCTCCCGAAACGATCAAGCATACCAGAGGAAATTCGATGTACCGGTAATTGAGCCAGCTGGCATAAATATGCCCCTCCAGGTGATTGATACCGACCAGGGGCAGTTTACGGGAATAGGAAATTGCCTTGGCTGTATTGACACCCACCAGAAGCGAGCCAGCAAGTCCGGGGCCTACGGTAACCGCAACCGCCGCCAAATCCGACCATCCCACCCTCGCATCAGACATCGCTTTTTCTATCACGGGCACAATGCTGAGTATATGCTGCCGTGAGGCGACCTCAGGGACAATGCCTCCGTAACGAGCGTGGATTTCCACCTGCGACGCAACCTGGCTGGACAATATGCTGGCTCCATCCTCCACCACTGCCGCCGCAGTTTCATCACAGGAGCTCTCTATTCCGAGAATCTTCATACTGCTAAAATTATAGCATAGCCAAGCTCCACCAGGATAACATTTCCCTTTTGACACCCCCAATGGCCAATGCTATTATGAACGGAAAAGAAGTAGATAAAAGCCTTGAATCTGCCTGAAAAAAATGGGGTGACGACGAATGAGTGGCACTGAAACCATATATCTGGTAATTTTTATCATCTGTCTCCTGTTATCCGCCTTCTTCTCCAGTTCGGAAACCGCCTTTACCGCACTGCAAAGGATAAGGGTCGAACACCTGGTCAGCACCAGGGTACCGGGTGCCACGCGTATATCACAGATGATGCAACACCCGGGTAAACTTCTCTCCGCCATCCTGACAGGGAACAATCTGGTCAATACAGCTGCCGCATCCCTGGGAACGGTGCTCGCCGTGTCGGTATGGGGAGAACAAGGCGTGCTGATTGCCACCATAGGGGTTACCATAATACTGCTGGTATTCTGTGAAACCACCCCCAAGATAATCGCTGCTAACAATGCCGAGAAGACAGCTCTTCGGGTGGCCAGACCAATCGAGGTCGCCCAGGTTATGTTCACCCCAGCCGTGCTGGCATTGAGCTCGATAGCATCGAGGCTTAGTAAAATGGCAGGGGGCGAAGCTGTATCCCGCTCGCTTGTGAGCGAAGAGGATATCCGTACCATGATATCGGTGGGGCACAAGGAGGGGACATTCGAGGAAGCCGAAGCAGAGATGCTGCACAACGTATTCGATTTCGGTGATCGCCCTGTACACGAGGTGATGATACCACGACCGGAAGTGGTTGCTATTGAGGAAGGGGCAACGGTTGGCGATTTCATGTCACTATACTCGGAATATCCCCTGTCCCGGTTTCCTGTATATCAGGAGAATATGGACAACGTGGTGGGTATTCTCTCCATAAAAGACGTGCTGATGGCCCTTTCCAGGGAAACTATCGACAACCAGAGTGTCATCGACGACCTCATCCGCCCATCCTATTTCACTCCCAAGACCAAACGTATCAACGAGCTTTTTGCCGAGATGAGAGACAATAACTACCGCATGGCAGTAATTGTCGATGAATACGGAGGGACCGCCGGTGTGGTCAGTCTCAGCCGCTTGGTAGAGGAAATCGTCGGAGAGGTGGGAGACGAATTAGCCAGTGTGGAAAAGGAATACGAAGCCATTAATGAGTATACCTTCCAGATCGACGGCAGTATGCGCATCAATGAAGCCAATGAAGAGATGGAACTGGATTTACCCGAGGGCGAGGACTACGAGACAGTGGCCGGCTTCATACTGAGTCTGCTTGGACATATACCCAAACGTGGTGAGCAACTTAAATATAAAGGGCTGAAGCTTGTAGTAACCAAGATGCGAGACCTGAAAATAGAAGAGGTCCTCCTGACCAAGGAAAAACAGAAGAATGTACCGCCTCAGGGTTAAGTTTACCAGGAGAGAGGAGCTAAAGTTCATCTCCCACCTCGACCTGATACGGTTGTGGCAGAGAGCGTTGCACCGTGCAAGGCTACCCCTTAGCTATTCGAAGGGGTTTACACCCCACCCCAGAATATCGCTGGCCGTTCCGCTGTCCATCGGGGTGACCAGCGAGACCGAACTAATCGACATTTTCCTGGAGAAAGCAGTATCCCCCCATTTTTTCCGTGCCGTCCTGCGACAGCAACTACCCCGTGGAATCGAAATCATCCAGGTCTACCCGATTGCATCCCACCTGCCCTCGCTGCAGTCACAGGCCAGCCTGGCCGAATACACCGTTACCGTCCCCACCTGCAGAGCATCAACGGAGGTAGCATCCGCCCTCGAAAGTTTGCTTTCATCCGAACACCTGCCCTGGCAGCACCGCCGGGATACCGGCACACGGAGCTATGATCTCAGACCGCTGATATCCCACCTCTGGCTGATTGGATGTGACCGCTCCACCTGTAAAATTGGTATGAGGCTGCGATGTGATAGCAACGGCACGGGCAGACCGGAGCAGGTATCAAGGGCGCTGGGCTTTACCGAGATACCGCAGGAAATCCACCGTACCGGCCTGATCCTAAAACCCGCCTGATACAGTCGAACAGTTCATATGAATCATCGAGAGCACAGTACAGGATTACAACTGGAATACAGAGCACTGGAATTCATCGAGGAAAACCACCTAGTACCGCCAGCATCAAATCTACTCGTCGCGGTATCCGGGGGTGCGGACTCGATGTGTATGCTCCATATACTGCTCGGTTTGAGGGAGAGGCTGAGTATAAACCTTCACATAGCCCACCTCGACCACCAGCTGCGCGGTGCCGAATCCGCTGCCGACGCCAGGTATATCGAGAAGTTATCCCGCAAGCTCGAAGTACCGGCCACCATATCCCGAACCGATGTGACCAGATACCGGCAGGAAAAGCGCCTGACAATGGAGGAGGCCGCCCGCGAGGTCCGATACCGCTTCCTCGCCAAAACAGCCCGGGAAACCGGTTCCGACCGGATAGCGGTGGGCCATACCCGGGACGACCACATCGAGACTGTCCTGCTTCACCTGGTAAGGGGCACCGGCCTCAACGGTCTGCAGGGACTGAAACCCTCTGTCCACTGGCAAAAAGATACCGACAGGCTCATCATAATCCGCCCCCTTCTGGATATCACCCGCAGTGAAACGGCCGATTACTGCAGCGAAAAGGAGATCAGTGCCCGGATAGACGCCTCCAACTTCTCGCTCCCCCCCTTGAGAAACCGGATACGCCACCAGTTGCTTCCCCTGCTCAACGACTACAACTCTGCCATAGAAAAGTCGATACTGAGGTTATCTCGCATCGCTGCCGATGATATCGAATTCCTCAAGGAAGAAGCAAAACGAGTGTGGAAAGAGGTTGTCCGGTATGAAAATGAAACGGTTACCCTGGACAAATCAGCCCTGCTCGCGCAACCCGCAGCCCTGAGGAGAGAGGTAATACGCTTGGCATTCGACAAGCTGCTGGGCAATCTCAAGGATGTCGAGGCACGCCATATCGAAGAGATAATCGAGGCACTGGACAAACCGGCCGGGAAAAAGCTTAACCTGCCCGGAGGCCTCTACTTCTCCACCGAATACGGATGCTATCGAATGGGTAAAGGGCCATCCCCGATATCTCCACTACCATATCTGAGCGGCGAATGGCAGCTCAACATACCCGGCGATACAAAGATTACAGGTTGGCTGGTTAAAACAGAGATCTTCAAACCGGAAGAGGTCCGGGCCGAAAAAAATGATAACGCCTACCGGGCTTACCTGGATCTGGATAGAACCGGCACCGGCCTATCGGTACGCAATCGCAGATCCGGCGACCGTTTTCAACCTCAGGGGATGAGTCAGAGTAAGAAGCTGAGCGAGTATATGATTGACAACCGGGTGCCCTCATACTGGCGTGAGCAGGTACCACTGGTCTACTCTCCGCAGCAAATCCTCTGGGTCGTTGGCTGGCGCATTGATGAGCGGGCCAAAATAACCGCAAACACCAAGCATGTGCTCAGGATTGATTTTATGCCGCAACGGGAACATGGGTAAGACTACATATACCGTCCTACCGACCGGCTGAGTGAATCCAGCTCCTTCATCAAACGGGCAAAATCGGAGGGGGTCAATGACTGTGGTCCGTCTACCAGGGCTTCCTTCGGGTTGGGGTGCACCTCGATGAGCAGGCCGTCAGCGCCGGCCGCCAGGGACGCCTTCGCCATAGCCGGCACCAGCGAGTAGTTGCCGGCAGCATGGCTGGGGTCAACAATGACAGGTAAATGGCTGTAATGCTTGATAACCGGAATGGAACTGACATCCAGGGAAAAGCGTGTGCTGTCCTCGAATGTCCTTATTCCCCGCTCGCAAAGTATCACCCCGCTGTTTCCCTCCGCCAGGATGTAGTCGGCAGCGGTCAACCATTCGGTAACGGTACAGGCAAAACCCCGCTTGAGAAGGACGGGTCGCCGGCTCCGGCCCACGCTGCTCAGCAGGGCGAAGTTCTGCATATTCCTGGAACCCACCTGCAGGATATCGGTATACCGGGCAACCATTTCCACATCGTGGGGGTCCACCACCTCGGTTACTACCGGTATATCGCATTTCTCCCGGGCTTTTGCCAGAAGCTTCAGACCTTCCTCCTCCAGCCCCTGGAAGTTAAAGGGAGAGGTACGGGGTTTAAATGCACCACCGCGTAAAACACTGGCACCGGAGTCCTTTACCACACCGGCGATAGCCAACATCTGCTCTTCATTTTCCACGGCACAGGGGCCAGCCATAACGACAATACGTCCACTCCCGACCTCAACCCCGTTGATATTGACCACGCTGCCACCCGGCTTGAAATCCCGGGAAGCGAGCTTGTAGGGCTTCATAATCCGGGTAACGTTCTCCACACCAGGGAGTACGGCAAAGGTATCCGTAGGCAGGGCTCCGGTATTGCTGCCCAGTACAGCCACGACCGTCCGTTCTGCCCCAACATTCAGCTGAACCTTCAAACCCATCAACCGCGCCCTCTCGACCACCTTATCCACCTCTTCACGGGAACTGCCCGTGGTCATTTCCACTATCATTTTTCTAACCTAACTCCTTCCTTAACCGGGGATTGGGAGTGATACCGGGAATACGCCCCCGTTTCGCCACCGGCTTATTATCTACCTGGTGCAGGTCGGCAGTAAAGTCAATCGGCTTCGCCCCACTAATATAGCTACCTACACCAAAGCCATCCACAGGGGCACCATTTTCCAGAAAATGTCTGATTCGTTCCGGATTTACACCACCGCTGACAAAAATTCCCACATTCCTGTACCCGCCCAGGTCCAGCCTGGCCCTGACCTCCTTGACCAGGTCCACGGTAACTCCTCCCCTCTCACCGGGCGTATCCAGACGCACGCTCTCAAGCCTTTCCTTCAATGCCTGAGCCACACTTATGCTCTCCTCGGCCTCATCCCGGAAGGTGTCCACCAGGGATACCCTGGGCACTCCATCCGGCATATACTTATCAAAAGCAAGAGTCGCCCTGACCGTATCCCCCATTACGATAATCAGGGCATGGGGCATTGTCCCGGTTGGCTCTATACCGGACAGTTCGGCACCGGCAATGCTCGAGCACCCTTTACAGCCAGCCACTATAGCAGAATACTCCAGCACACCCGCTACCGAGGGATGAACATGGCGGGCACCAAAACTAATCAGAGGAACACCCCCGGCGGCATCCACGCACTCCCTGGATGCAGTTGCCCAGCCGCTACAATGGGCCAGGATACCGCAGATGGCAGTCTCATAAAGGCCGTAGCTCCGATAGGGAGCCGTTATACGCAGCACCACTTCCTTCCTATGCATCGTCTCCCCCTCGGAAAGGGCCAATACTTCACGGTTACCCTCGGGCAGCACGCGAAGCAATAGTTGCTTGACCTCTTCAATGCCACAAAGCACCCCGTCCCGGCTGCCAAAAACCTCCATAGTAGCCACCGGGTCGAGCCCCTCATAACTCAGTATCTCTACCGTACGGGCAAAGTATACATCCGCCGTTTTCCCCGATATGACCTCCGGAGACGGAGCAAAGCGGGACGCTTCATGCAGCGTGCCTCCAGCGCCGGTAAGCTTCACTCCCAGAACCTTCTCCATATGTTCAAGAGCGAAAAAGTGCCCTCTTTCGTCAAAAGAGGCGACGCAGTCCACCGGTACCTCCACGGCATAGTCACGGTTCCTGGCATCTCCTGCCGTGTGCCAAACGCAAATATCGGTACAGACACCGGCAATTATCAACTTATCCGGCCCGAGCTCTAGCAGCCTGTCCCCCAGCCCGGTATTCCAGAAAGCACTGTATCGTTTCTTGGTTATCACTTCTCCGGTAAAACCGGCCAGCTCCGGAATAACCTCGGTCTCCCCGGTACCGGCGATGCTGTGCGGCGGAAAGATTTCGAACTCCAGATCATCGGGGTCGTGGCTGTCATTGAGAAATATCACACTTGAACCAAGACCAAGTTCCCTTTTCAACAGCCGCTGGATATTGGGAATGATACGGCGTGCCTGCTGGCCGCAGTAGAGAGCATGGCCTTCCTCCAGGAAAGCCCTGGTCATATCTATAACCAGCACCACGTTGGCCATCACCTGACCTCCTCAGCAAGGTATTCCTGCAAGCGGCGGGCCAGCTTTAACGGGTCGCTGGCAACCACGCTGGATGCATATATCTCCATACCGCCCACATCAGATGATAGGCTATCGGGACTGCCCCGGTCAACCAACCAGGCGATAGCCGGGAAATCCCGCCAGCTCTCCCCTGTCGCGGCCAGTGGTGGCATAGCCAGGGCAAGATTAAAAGAGCCAACACCCGCCCGGTCACGGAAAAATACGAGCGATTCGTAGATCCTGTCCTTGAAGGAGTGACCGAGTTCCCCCTCCATCAGGATTACTTCATTATCCTTGAAGGGAGTCAGGCTGACAATTATCC
>JAGYOC010000298.1 GCA_018399795.1 Dehalococcoidales bacterium | reverse complement strand
AGAAGGCTTCCCTTCTACGGCAGCAATCTGTTCGCAGGGGAAAGTTAAAATTGCTCATTCCTAAACTTAAGCGTAAGTCCAAATCCAAACAAAACTCCGCTATAAAAACCCGCTTAACCCCCAAGCTCACTAAATTGAAGTTGCCGAAGTTTCCTAAATGGTTGAAGCTAAAACTTCCGAAACAACTTAAACTAGATGAGTATAAGCTGTTTTTTGCCGGTATCGGAGTGCTAGTAATAGGGCTGCTTACCTTGGGGGCCATGCAGCTGGACGGCAGTATTTCCAAGGCAGAGGAGTTTCAGCTGGACTTACCAGAAAGCAGCGACACCATAAGCGGTGAAATGCTTGCGTTTTCTTCTCCGGAATCCGAATCGCGTGGTTCTGGTGATATTACTCTCGGGGATAGACCCCTTATCAACTCTGTAAGTACTAACTCTTATGTGGTACAACGGGGGGATACCCTGTCTGAGATAGCAGCGGAGAATAATCTGGATGTAGGGACGTTGATCAGCTTTAATAAAATCGATGATGTCCGGCGCTTGATTGCGGGCAGCGAAATTACTATTCCGGACATTGATGGGGTACCGTATACGGTGCAGCGGGGTGATTCGCTGGAGAAGATTTCTGCCCGCTACGAGGTTTCCCTGGAAAACCTATTAGATGCTAATGATCTGCAGACGGCCCAAATTCAACCAGGTCAGAAGCTGTTTATCCCGGGTGCAGCGATAAGTGAATATGATTATAAGAAAGCAATGGGCACCCTGTTTATTTATCCTACCGCCGGCCGGCTTACCTCCGGATTCGGGTATCGAGCCGATCCCTTTACAGGGGTGCGTCGCATGCACTATGGTGTCGATTTGGCCAACCGAACGGGTACTCCGATTAAAGCCACTATGGCAGGGCGGGTGGTCGCCGTGGGAAATCAGGCACGGGGCTATGGAAAATATGTAGTTATTAAACATAATCACGGTTATCAGAGCCTCTATGGGCATCTGAGTACCATCGAGGTCAGTCAAAACCAGTACATCTCGCAGGGTCAGCGGGTAGGCCTGATGGGTAACAGCGGCCGCAGCACCGGTTCCCATCTGCACTTCTCGCTGTATAAAAACAATGTACCGGTGAATCCCCTGGGTGGTTATTTATATAAATAAGCCGGACAAATAAGCCGGCAATTAAACCCGGCTCTATTTTGCTTTCCGTATTTTACTTTCCGTGACAGTGCTTGTATTTTTTTCCGCTTCCACAGGGGCAGGGCTCGTTGCGGCCGACCTTCGGTACGGTCCGCTTTACCTGTGCC
>JAGYOC010000297.1 GCA_018399795.1 Dehalococcoidales bacterium | reverse complement strand
TTTCTCGCCGAGATAGTTGACCCCCAGACGGGCCACCCGCTGCCAAGTGGAAGCCAGGGCGAACTGGTCCTGACCACCCTGACCAAGGAGGCCATGCCGATGATAAGGTTCCGAACTCACGACCTGGTTACCCTGTATCCCGACGTCTGCCAGTGTGGCCGTACCATGACACGCATGTCCAAGGTACACGGCCGCACCGATGACATGCTCATCGTCCGCGGCGTTAACATCTTCCCCACTCAGGTCGAGAGTGTCTTGCTCTCCGTTGACGGTCTGTCACCCCACTACCAGATAGTCATTGACCGAGAACATCACCACGACAATATCGAAATCTGGAGCGAGACCTCGGACCAGTCACTGAACGACAACCAGCCGGCCTTAAGAGGCCTGGGGGAAAAGGTACACCGTGAGATGAGCAGCGTACTGGGTATCTCGGTAAAGATCAAGCTGGTCAAACCGGGCACAATCACCCGTACCGTGGGAAAAGCCAGAAGGGTAATCGACCGCCGCGAGCTATGGTCCTAGCCATAGCCTGTCCTAACCCGTACATATCAGACAACAAATCCATCGCCGTTCGACATCTATGCCCCCGGGGACCCGATTTCTACCCCCGAGATACGCTCCAGCACCCTGACCAAGGCCTGTGTGCCTTCCCCCCCCTCCCCTGAGCACTGCAATGAGTAGTAGAAATTATGAATAAGACCAGTGCCGAAAAGAGGCAGTTTCATTTCCTTCGCCGCCTCCATCACCAGATTGAGGTCCTTCTGTATCAGGTCAACCATAAAACCAGGTTCAAAGTCCCTCTTGATGATTTTTGGCCCCAGATTGCTCAGGGCCCAGGACCCGGCCGCACCACCTTCAACAGCGCTTATCGCCTTCTCCAGGTCAGCCCCAGACTTCTGAGCAAATAACAGGGCCTCCGCCAGCGCGTTGAGATGGCCAGCAACCAGTATCTGGTTCATCAACTTTACCGTCTGTCCCATTCCGCTGGGACCAACGTGCACGATGCTCTTACCCATAGCAGAGAGTATATGCCGACACCGCGCAAAGATACCAGCGTCACCCCCCACCATAATGGAAAGCGTCCCCTGCTGCGCCCCGATATCGCCACCACTCACCGGAGCATCCAGCATAGACGCCCCCTTCTTTCCCAGAAGAAGGCCAATTTCCCTCGTAGCGCGCGGAGAGATGGTGCTCATATCAATAACTATCGAGCCTGCCTCAACTCCCTCGATAACACCATTATTCCCTAGAATAACTTCCTGCACATCCGGCGTGTCGGACACAATGGTCACCACTACCGGGCAGTATCTGGCAACCTCAGCCGGTGAAGCGGCTTTCTCCGCCCCCTCTTTGACCAGAGCCTCCGTTTTGTCCTCAGTACGGTTATATACGACCACCGGAAAACCGGCCCTGAGCAGGTTTATTGCCATAGGCCTTCCCATAATACCAAGACCTATAAAACCAACACTTTCCATAAAGCAGTAAACACTCTCCAATTTATCGCCATTTTAACAACTATTAGCGGGCGGTGCAATTGTAAAAAAACAGCCTCCGCGGTATTGACAAACACAATATATTGTGGTATTTTATTCTCTCCACACTATATAATGTGGGGTTTGCTGATGAACTGTCCATACTGTGGTCACATCGAATCCAGGGTGATAGACT
>JAGYOC010000296.1 GCA_018399795.1 Dehalococcoidales bacterium | reverse complement strand
GTGTCAAAGCCGGTATAGGGAACCAGTTTCTTCGGAATTGCAACTGTGCCGTCGGCTTGCTGCTTGTTCTCGAGAAGCGCAATAATTGCCCGGGAGACCGCAATTGCTGTGCCGTTCAGCATGTGCACAAACTGGGTTTTTCCGTCTTCCTTAAAGCGAACCCCTAAGCGGCGGGCCTGGTAATCGGTACAGTTTGAAGTACTGGTAACCTCACCCCAGTCTCCGTTTTCTCCGCGGCCCGGCATCCAGGCTTCGAGATCGTACTTACGGTAGGCTGGGGCACCCAGATCGCCGGTACAGGTATCGACTACCCGGTATGGGATCTCAAGCCCCTGAAATATTTCCTCTTCAATAGCAAGCAGCTCCTGATGCAGCTCCTCGGAGGTCTCCGGATGGGCGTAGACAAACATCTCCACCTTCGTAAACTGGTGAACCCGGTACAGCCCTTTGGAGTATTGTCCGGCAGCACCGGCCTCACGACGAAAACAGTGGGAGACGCCGGCCAGTCGAATGGGAAGCTGCTCCGGTTTCAGCAGAGAATTGGAGTGGTATCCGCCCAGGGTAATCTCTGCAGTACCAACTAAACAGGTGCCGGTACCTTCAAGGTTGTAAATGTTACTCTCGGCGCCCCGCGGATTGAAGCCGATTCCCTCTACAACCTCTTCCTTGGCAATATCCGGGGTCATGGTGATGGTAAACCCGTGGGCCTGCAGGGTATCCATAGCGTAGCGGATCAGGGCCATCTCTAGATAGACCGCCTCGTTCTTCAGATAGTAGAACTTAGGGCCTGAGACTTTGGCCGCCGTTTCAAAGTCCAACAGATCGAGGGCACTGCCTATCTGGATATGATCCTGGGGAGCAAAATCAAAATGAGTGGGATCACCCACCCGCCGGATTTCCAGATTATCCTTATCTTCCTTACCGATTGGCGCGTCCGGGTGAGCGGCATTCGGAATTTTCTTCGCTTCATCCCACAGACGCACTTCGATTGACTTCATTTCTTCTTCGAGGGAGGCAATTTGCTCTTTAAGCTGTTTTCCCTGTTCAATTAA
>JAGYOC010000295.1 GCA_018399795.1 Dehalococcoidales bacterium | reverse complement strand
CGTTATCGACCCGGGCGATGAAGCAAAAAGGATACTGAAAAGGGTTGGTGAACTGCATCTAGACATAAAGATACTGTTGCTTACCCATGGCCATATAGACCACGCCGGTGCTCTTAAAGAGCTCAAGGATGCTACCGGTGCTACGGTAGCGGTACATGCTGATGATGCCAACTTCGAGCGCTACCGTTCCGCTGGCCTTATTTTCGGACTGCTCTATCCCCACCCTCCGGTTCCTGACCGCATTCTCAGGGATGGCGATACCGTTGCCGTCAATGGATTATGGTTCGAGGTACTGCATACCCCTGGACATACCCCGGGCGGTATTTGCCTGCGGCGGGATGGCATTATCTTCAGCGGTGACACCCTGTTCAATGGCAGCATCGGCAGGACTGACCTGATTGGCGGCAACCATGACCAGCTCATGGAGAGTATCCGGGAAAGGCTGCTTGTCCTCGATGGTGATATCGTGGTTCATCCCGGTCACGGCGATGATACCACCATTGCCGCCGAGCGCAGAGGCAATCCATTCCTTGCCGATTAGTACCGGGTTTTTTAGATGATGCCGTTGAAGTGTGCCAGTACCGGGGCCAGTACCAGGGCTACGATTGACATCAGCTTTATCATGATGTTCAGCGATGGCCCGGAGGTATCCTTCATCGGGTCACCTACTGTATCGCCGATTACCGATGCCTTATGAGCGTCCGAGCCCTTTCCTCCGAAAGCACCTGTCTCTATCCATTTCTTGGCGTTATCCCATGAACCACCGGCGTTGGCGAAGGTAACGGCGAGAATAAACCCACAGGAAACGGCTCCGATGAGAAATCCCCCCAGGGCCACCGGCCCCAGTATAAGGCCAACCACGATGGGGGTTACAATGGTCATAACACCAGGAGCGATCATCTGCTTGATGGAAGACTTGGTACATATGTCCACGCACTTGCCATATTCCGCCTTTGCCTTGCCTTCCATCAGCCCTTTTATTTCCCGGAACTGGCGGCGTACTTCGTTAACGATCGCGAAGCCCGCTTTCCCGACTGCGTTCAAAGTCATGGCGCAGAATACAGCCGGTATCATCACGCCCAGAAAGATGCCGGCGATAACCTTTGGTTCCAGAAGGCTGATATCGGTAAAACTGATACCCACGGCCTGGGTATAGGCGAGGAGCAATGCCAGGGCGGTCAGACCGGCGGCACCGATGGCGAATCCCTTGCCGGTAGCGGCGGTTGTGTTTCCCAGGGAATCCAGGGCGTCGGTGCGCTCCCTTACCTCGGGGTCCAGGTTGCTCATTTCGACAATCCCACCGGCGTTATCGGCAACCGGTCCGTAGGCATCCGTGGCGTCCTGTATTCCCAGCGTGGATAGCATACCAACGCCGGCAATGGCAATACCGTACATATCGGCAAAATTGAAAGCGACCAGCATCGCCGCCACTATGATTAGTATCGGGGGCAGGTTGCTCATCAGGCCGTTGGCGAAGCCCCGTGTCAGCAGTGTGCCGGCGCCGGTCTGGGCCGATTCCGATATATCGAGGGTTGGTTTGTAGGAATAGGAGGTGAAGTAATTGGTGCTCTCTCCTATGGCGACCCCGGCTACCAGCCCTGCCAGAATAGCCCAGAAAATGTTTATGCTGGCACCCATAAAGTAGACGGCCAGGAAGGCAAAGACACCGGTAAGAATAGATGATATTACCGTACCTCGCCGCAGGGCATTGAGCAGGGCTCCCATTTTTGCCTTGATTTTGCCTACCCTTACCGAGAATATTCCGATAATCGCGGCGATGATACCGCCGGCGGCTACCAGCAAGGGCAGAAACCAGGCGGTGGCCAGGTCGGGAGCGAGGTGTGTGGAAAAAACAGCTATGGTACCCAGTGCCATGGTGGCGATAATGGAGTCAACGTAGGACTCGAAGAGGTCAGCTCCCATTCCGGCAACGTCGCCGACGTTATCCCCGACGAAGTCGGCTATGACGGCGGCGTTACGCGGGTCGTCCTCGGGTATTCCTGCCTCAACCTTGCCCACGATGTCCGCACCGGTATCG
>JAGYOC010000294.1 GCA_018399795.1 Dehalococcoidales bacterium | reverse complement strand
ATATGCGTAAAGTGTCCTATTATCAGTTCGGGAATCTGGTGACGCAGGTAGGTAGCGGCCAGATAGAGGTGGTAGTCATTAAGTATCACTATCGGTTTCGACACGCTTTTGAGCGCTTCGTCGGCGATTGCCCGGGCAAAGGCCTGATTTACTTCAACATAACCCCTCTCCCAGGCATCATGAACAGTGATATCGATATTGGGCGTAGTAGGCGAATTCCACATATAGTGCTGGAGAAACCAGAGCAGGGGATTGCAAATAACGCTGTAGTATTTATGGTATGTATCCCGGCTGGAAAATACAAAGCGCAGGTATATGCTATAATCACGTATCTTTACCCTGAAACGCTTGCCCTGTGCCTGCTGTGCCACCTCCCTGTCCCCTCTGCCCATAGCGCTGGCAACCCAGTTCAGCTCAATATGCCTTCCCAGTCCGCTAAGTGCAGTGACAAGCCCCCCACTACCACGCCTGGAGCGAATCTGCCCGTCCTCTGTAAAGTAGTACTCGACAGGACCACGGTTACTGGCCAGTATGACCTGTCGACCGGACAGGTGCCGCTGGCAAAAATCCTCGAGCCGGGTATCGTTACCCCCCTGGCTCATATCCAACCTGCCTCCTCCTTTCTGCTATGGACCAATAATTCAGAGGCAATTAGTCGGTATCCTGATGATACCAGCCAAAATGTAGCACCGGCGTAGTAAACATGTCAATGCAGTTTCTTGACAGACAATAGAGCAGAGCCTATAATACAAGCTAATATGCGCATATAGATTATTAATGAATAATTTGGCAAGCGCAATGAAGGCGCTATCCGACGAAACCGGTATAAGGATAATAAACATACTCGTGGAAAGAGAGTGTTGCGTCTGTGAGGTGATGCAGGCACTCAATATATCCTAGACAAGGGGGGTATCACGTAATCTCGGCATTCTGTACGAAGCCGGCTTTCTCAAGCAAAGAAAAGAGGGGTTGTAGGCCCTTTATTCAATAAACCGCCGGGATATACCGGATTACCTGCCCTAGTTTGTGGAAGCGTCGAAAAGAGCCCTTTGCAATATATAGAGTGGGAGTCGCAAATATCAAGCGCCTGAAGAAGGCAAAGCGCTTTGGCCCCGACCACGCTGCGAAAAGGCAGGCCTGAGTATTATTTTTATCAATAATTATGCACTGTGGAATTCGATGCCCTATCCGAAGAGGTAGACAGGTACAGCATGATGTCTCCCCCTACCGTTGTCATCAACGACAGGGTTACATCCGTCGGCAGGCTAATTTCGGAGGAAGAACTGGAGAAATCCATCAAAGAGGTAACGGGCGGTTACGAAGCATGAACGGTTACCGGTAATTATTTGCTAACCGGTGACCGCTATGTTAACATCAATAATAATTAGTGTTATGATAATATTACTCCAATAACGCCGGCATCCAGACATATGGTTACCAACAATTGATGACATTATCGGTTGAACCCGTATGTAAGAAAGGTGTCAATGGACAAAATATTTCCCAAATTAATAACGATATGGTTGGTTCCTGCCCTGGTATTACCACTGCTGGCAATACAACTGACGGCAAAGCCGGTTGAAGCCGGCTGAGGCGGTGGAGGAAGTGGGTCGTCGGGTTCGACGACCGTGCGTACAGTGATTCTGGAGATAGATGTCGCTCCAGAAGGCGCCGGTACTGTCGTGGTAAACGGAGACGGGGACAGCCCGTGTTCCTATCCTGCTGTGGTCGAAGTTGAGACCGGTGATGAAGTCGCTCTTGAGGCAGTACCAGAATCGGGCTACCACTTCATCAACTGGAGCGGGGAACCGGTTTGGGATGGTGAATCAACCAGCAGCGAGAACCCCACCGCGATACGTGTTACCAACGCAATGGATATTACGGCCAACTTCAGCAAGGAATCCATTGTGTACACCTCCGGGGACAACGCAATCAGTATCACCATTCCCGACGGTACCACCGCATTGAATGGCGGTGGAGAGACCCTGGACAGCATTGAATTCCTGGCCACGGAAAATACAACCGGGCCTCCTCGCGGTTTCAGCAACGTTGGCCCGGCATACGAGCTTGGACCTGATGGCGCCACCTTTGAACCGCCGGTTACGCTGAGCTGGCACTATGACCCCGATGACATCCCCCAAGATGCCAGCGCAGAGGACATCCTCATCAGCTACTACGACGAGGATAACCTCGAATGGAAAGAACTGGAATCAACGGTAGCGCCGGAAAGCGATGCAGTTACAGCACCGATCAGCCACCTTTCCACTTTCACCATAATGGTTCCGGTGCCGACCCTGCCCGCCGAATTTACACTAAGCTCGCTTAGCATATCTCCCCCCGAAGTAAATACCGGAGAACCCGTGACAGTAGGCTTTACGGTAACCAACACCGGAGACGAATCAGGCAGCCACAGCTTAACGCTCCGGCTGGATGGCGAGGTGGTGGAAACGATGACGGTAGAAATGGATGGTGGTTACAGTGAAGAAGCCAGCTTTACCATCTCCGCCGGCGGTACGGGCACTCACATGGTAGATGTCAACGGGCTTTCCGAAGCCTTTTCCGTGAGCGAGAACGCTTTACCACCTCAGGGAACACCGCCTATACCGGGTGAAGGTAGCCGCTGGCTTACCATCGCAGTCATCGCCGCGATGGGGTCGGCAATTGCCGCTCCCCTCGGGTATACCTGGTGGCGTAAGAACCGGTATTGAAACGTTACACACCACCGGCCGCTCCACCGTTTATCAACCCTTGACCACACCCATCGGGACCATCCTGGCCACTTTACCTGATATTCCGGCCCTATCGGTGATGTCGATAACCTCGCTGACATCCTTATAGGCTGCGGAAGCCTCCTCGGCCAGTGAGGACATGCTGCCTGCTCTCACTATTATCCCCCGCTCCTCAAGCTCCCTGGCTATGACACTGCCCCGGATGCTCCGTTTGGCCGCAGAGCGGCTCTTTACCCTGCCCGCTCCGTGGCAGGTAGAACCAAATGTCTCCCGCATTGCCCTTTCCGTGCCAACGGCAATATAGGAACAACGCCCCATATCGCCGGGAATAAGTACCGGCTGGCCGACATCACAGTATACGCCTGGTATCTCCGGTCTTCCCGCCGCGAAGGCCCTGGTTGCTCCCTTGCGGTGAACACAGAGTTGCTCTTTTTTGCCGGCAACTTCGTGGCTTTCCAGCTTGGCAATATTATGACAGACATCATAAATCTGCTTCATACCGATATCCCTTTCAGTTTTACCAAAGACAGCCCTGAAGGTCTCCCTTACCCAGTGAGCAATGCACTGGCGGTTGGTCCAGGCATAGTTGGCCGCACAGGCCATAGCTGCCAGGTAATCCTGTCCCTCGCTGGATTTTACCGGCGCGCAGGCAAGCTGCCGGTCGGGTAGGTTGATACCGTATCGTTTTACCACCTGCCCCATAATTCTGACATAGTCCCCGCAAACCTCGTGACCGAAACCGCGGGAACCGGTGTGAATCATAACCAGCACCTGTCCGACATCGGATATCCCCATAGCCTGCGCCAAATTCCGATCATATACCTCCTCTACGACCTGAACCTCCAGGAAGTGGTTCCCCGAGCCCAGCGTTCCCAGCTGCGTTATCCCCCTCCTTTTTGCCTTAAGGCTCACCCTATCCGGGTTGGCCCCATGCATGCAGCCCGATTCCTCGGTAAGTTCGATATCTTCGTAATCGCCGTATCCATGGTCCACCGCCCAGCGGCTGCCCTCTATCAATACCCGATCCAGCTCCTTTTCACTGACCCGGATCCTACCTTCCGAGCCCAACCCGGAGGGAACGCCCTCAAAAAGCCCGGCAACCAGCCGCTCAATCCTGGGCCGGACCTCATCCTCGGTAAGGCTGGTTCGTAAGAGCCGCACTCCGCAATTTATGTCGAAGCCCACCCCACCGGGCGATATTACCCCGTCACTGACCCTGGTAGCAGCAACACCTCCGATAGGAAACCCATACCCCCAGTGTATATCCGGCATGGCCAGCGAATATCCGCTGATACCGGGCAGGAAAGCCACGTTGGCCACCTGCTCGAAGGCCTGCTCCCGCCATATATGCTCAAGCATATTTTCACTGGCATAGATCAAACCCGGTACCAGCATACCCGGTTTATAATCCCGGGGAATTTCCCAGCGACAATCATCTATCCTTTTTACCCTTTTCCTCCATTCAAGTGCCAACGACCCTCACCTCCCCTAAATATCGAATATTACCTTTACGCGGCATATCTCGCCCTTTTCTATCTCGAGCATATGGTAGGTCGCTGCCTTGACCCCCATCTTCAGAGGATGCCTTTTTTTATCCACTCTCTCCCCGTAGCTCTTCGCCTTCAGTACAAAACCGGGAAAGATGTCAACCTCAAAGCGTCTGAAAATCAGTTTCTCGACATCGAATAGATAAATAAGCTCGTTCAGCCAGTCTACCAGCAGGCTCTCCTCATCAGGTGCGACAAGCTCAGTATCCCGCCAGGTGATTTCCTGGATAGAGCCGGGGTCGGTTATCAGGCTGAATAGTCCCCTGGCGGCACTGGCAAAGGCTTCGGACGCGTCATTCCCGTAGGCCACGACACCCACGTCAGCGGTATGGTCAAATATTTCGAATTCCCGCTTCACCAATATAAATCCCTCGAACAATACACCACTTGCGGTTAAATTATATCACCGTCAGAGTTAACTCCAAAAAACCGCCGATGGCTATTTGAGCTTTCCACGATTTCTGATATAATTTACCTGTAGGACAATTATATCTTCGTTGGAGAATAGCCTATGGATGAAATAAAGAGTGCATTCGAAATAGCGATGGAGAAGGTGGAGACCCTGGGTGAGCCCACAGAAGAGGAGCGCCTGCGATGGAAGTATATGCCTAAAGGCTCAAAGATTGCCGCCAGGTATATGGTGCAGGACTGCAACCTGACCTCTGAGCTAGGCAATTATGACGAGAATTCCAGGAAATACGTCATCGATGGGGCCAGCGAGGTACTGATAAGGAATATCGCCTTGCCCGATAGTGATATGGCGAAGAGAAAAAACAAGCTGGCCATGGACGGGCTCAAGGAAATAAAGAGCGACCGGGTGGGCCTGGAAAATATCTACGGCAAGATAAGGGGCATCTTTGAACACTACCTAGATACAGGAGAACAGCAGCGCAGACAGGCCTATATATCCTTGAAAAGCGAGTTCGAAGCGCAGGTAAAACAGGCCCTTCAGCAACAGCTTGGCTCGGCAATGGGTATGCAAATAGACGTGGAAAAACAACCCCAGTTTCAGAATGAATGGCGGAAAAGACAGTCTCAGCTGGATTCTGAATACCTGAATTTGCTGGATGAACTGAAACAGGAACTGGCCAACCTGTCCTGAGATAAGGATTTGAAAGATGGATATAAATGACGAGAGAATCCAGGAAGCGGTTAAAAATACCAGGGTTCTGCGTTCACCGAAGCAAACCCTGGATGCTTTCGGTACGACCAATATTTACTACTACTTGCTCACCGAACCATCCTACAAGGAAGTAATTGAGGATACATCGGAGACAGTAATACGGGAAGGCAGGGTTATTGCCCAGAGGCCAAAGGTAGTAACCCCCTATTACCTCTCCCGGCTGGAGGGTTTCAGCCCCGAGGCGAGAAGGTATTTCCAGATGCTAACCGGTAAACACGGCCATAAAATTGCCGGCCTTTTCTACAGCTACCGGAACGAACCGAAGGAACTCAGCATCGTTTCCGATGACATTCCGGCGGTAACAGAGAGGCTCAATAGCGAGATCGACAGGCGTGGTGAACCACTAACCTCAATCATCAGTGGCCAGGATGACCTGTGGGACGTATCCCTGATGCGTTTCATCTATGAGGTAACCGGAAGCTCCGTCCAGCAAAACCTGCGCCAGATGGGAGCAAGGGGTTTGCTCAGCATGGATTCCAGCGGTACTCCGGCCGATGCGAGGGTCAAGATCGAGGAGCTTTTCGGCAAGGCATACAGGGGTGAATGCGAGCCAGCCATTTTAAAAGAGGAACTCGACCGCTGGGGGCTCTTCCCGGACTATGAGGACCGGTTTTTCGCCCTGTTCAGGGAAAGATAAGCCGGCTACTTTTCATAAATATCTGGCTTATCCCAACTATCGCAATTCCTCAACGGAAATTTGCCAGCATCATTGCCTTATTTCGCCTTTTCATCGGAAAACCTGTTGAGCAAGTGGCCGGTTTCAGCTATAATGTCATTACTTTAATAGCTGAGAGGTCCTACATTGAAGATTTCCACAATTGAAGCCAGGGACCTGTCCGAGGCATGGTTCCTCTGCCTGCGTGAGGTTCTGGCCAACGGCAGGGAATACACCATCGAGCGGGGCAGCTATACCGGTGAAGCCCGCAAAGAACTGGAGTTCGTGATAGTACAGATCAATTGCCCCGGCATCAAGCCCCTCACCCCCGACGTACCACAGGGAGTACCCCCGCCGACCACGATGGATTACATCGAAAGCTATCTGCCCTATCTGATGACCGCCCATAGAGCAGAGGGGGAACAGTACACGTACGGGCAGTACCTGGAAAAACAAATCGATGAAGTAATCAAAATGTACCGGGAGGACGGCTACAACACCAACCAGGCCTTTATGGCAGTAGGTGATGCCCAGTCAATATTTCTATCCGACCCGCCGTGCCTCCGGGCAATCGATACCAGGATACTGAATAACAGGCTCAATTTTATCGTCTACTTCCGCTCGTGGGATTTGTGGGCCGGTTTCCCCTCCAATCTGGCCGCTATTCAGCTTCTCAAGGAATATATGGCCGGTGAGATAGGAGTCGAAGATGGGGAAATTATCGCCATAAGCAAGGGTATGCACCTTTACGACTATTCCTGGGAACTGGCCAGAACTGCAGCCAGGCTGGACTAGGTTTTTCGGGGAACAGGTTGAAAACAAAGCTCATACCTATCGTGATACTGGCCATAGCGGGCCTGTGCATTACAGGCTGCCACTCACCGGGGAGCTTCGATAAGCGGTTGAATGATATCGTGGCGCCCTATCGTTTCAGTACCATTACCTGGGAGTCACGCACCATACCGGGAGAACTGCTCGACTGGGCCCTGGGCTGGTCCCCAAAAACCGGTGACAAAACCGATGCCGTTACCGAGTACTTTTCCACCATCGATCTGATAAAAGCCCTGGAACGGGAAATCCGGGCAACAGAAACCGGCGACGGGCAGGGCAATCCAGGTTCCCGGCAATCGGAGCTTGCCGCGCTTGAGGAGAGAAAGGGTGAACTCGAGGACACCGTGGAAAAGGTGCTGGAAGAGCAGATAGAGGAAACCCTGGCAGCAGAGGGTATATTCAACCCCTTTACGGACAGACTCAAAATCATCCTCCCTCCCCTCAACTTCATTCTCGAAAAGCCGCCGCACCTTCTGGTAATTTCCCCCCGGGACAGGATAGAGACCATACGCGAAATGACGTTGAAGCAGGATTTAAGCCTTGAGGAAATTGAGGCCATCGAAAACGAAGCAGAGAAGATCGGGGTATCAGCGCTGGTGGTGAAACTGGGGGGGATGGGCTCCACCTATCCTGCCTTTGTTACCAACGATGCCAGCCTGAGCTTCACCATAGATGCCGCCACCGAGGAATGGCTGCATCAATACCTGTTCTTCAAACCACTCGGTATTCTGTATACCCTAGACCTGACTGGAATCAGCCCGGACTACGAGATCGCTACCATAAACGAGACGGTGGCCAGCATGACCAGCGAGGAAATCGGAGACATAGTTTATCGGAACAACTACCCTGCCCTCTACAATGCAAGCCCCGACGTCCAGACCAAAGCAACGGGATTCGATTTCAGCCAGGAGATGAGGCAGATAAGGAGAGCCGTGGATGAATACCTGGCCCGTGGCGAAATCGAGCTTGCCGAGGAGTATATGGAAGATAAACAGCAATATCTCGCTTCACAGGGCTATTATATCAGGAAGCTAAACCAGGCCTACTTCGCCTTTCACGGGGCCTATGCCGACAGCCCGACCTCGGTAAACCCGATAGGACTGGAGCTTGAGGAACTCAGGGAAGAGAGCGGTTCCATCAAGGATTTTCTGGAAAAATCGGCCCTGATAACCGGTCGGAAAGCGCTCAGAGAGGCCCTGGAAGAACAAAATGCACATGAGTAGACGATTGGAACCGATAGAGAACGAGGTGCGACTACGCCATCTCACCGTGGATGAGGCTTTGATCAAGCTGGACAGATACCTCAACGACGCCGTTATGGCCGGCCTGTACCAGGTACGGGTAATCCACGGCAAGGGGAGCGGAACAATTCGCCTGGTATCGAGGAGGATGCTCGCCCACCACCCCCTGGTCAAGTCATTCCGTCCCGGCGAATATGGAGAGGGCGGTAGTGGTGTCACCATTGTGGAGCTATTCTGAAAATTTGCGACCGTTGGAGCGGCCTCTTCATTTATGGGTTATAATTGCGGGGGAAGCCGGGTTTTGGCTATAATATTCATATCGATATGGTGAGTGTAGCCTAGCGGTTAGGGCGTCAGGTTGTGGCCCTGAAGATCGAGGGTTCGAATCCCTCCACTCACCCCAGCTAATCTGTAAGCGCATTGCCAACAAAAAGGGTGCCGTCCGCACATGACTATTGATTAAATGCCAGCGGACTGGTACTCTTTTTGTTGGTAGAGAATAAATCATGCTGGAGGCAAGCCAGGCAAAATGGCAGAACATATCAATCTCAAACCGATTCAGGAAGAGCACGTGAAAACCCTTACCGAATACCTGGACTCAATGGGTATCGGAGCGGCCTTTTCCGAAGCCGACTTCGTTCAGGATACGACCAGCCCGCCGGAAAACTGCCGCCAGAAGTGCATCACTCTGGAAGGCACCTCAGTAGATAAAATGGTCTACGTGATTATGCAGAACCAGGGCAAATCAAGGTCCTGGCAGAGCGGTGTTGCCACGGAGAACAACTGGTCAGCCTTTTGCCTTTATGCCGTGGAGTGTCACATCGGCAAGGATAAAAAAATCTGGAAGAACCTCAACGCAAAGGTCAAGGTGAAATGCAAAAGGGGGGATATCATCGACTTCAAGTGGACCGGAGGCAAGATAGCCGATACTCTCAACCGGGATACCGTGCTGAAGAAGCCTCTTTTGGATGACATGAACGGTTCAATACGTGCCGGGGGCGAAACGGAGGTAGCAATCTGGCCGAAGCTGGCTCTGGCCGATACGGACATCAGGATGATGGCAAGAGTGGTCACCATTGAGGGTGTACAGGCTGAGCCGGAGAATGCCATCAAGAAATACGAGCCGGTGAAGGAGGGGGTTATGCTCCTGGGTTGCTCTACAAGGGGATATCGTGATGAGAAAAGGCCCCTGATTCTGCCCTCCAGGGAAGGCTTTATGGCCTACGACCGGATAGCCAGACACCTCCGAGATTACGTTAACGCCAATGTGACGGGTAATTTTTAGTTCATGGAAACCAGCGAAGAAGTTTTGCTAGCCAATCTCACCGAAGAACATATAGACCATTTCATATCGCTCTCTTACGACCCTGACCTGATTTCCGGCATGGGATGGAAGGGCTTCCATCCCGGCGAAGGGGACAGATTTCTCCAAACGCTGAATGTGCTGACAGTTCCCTACCTTCAAACCGGGAAATCAATGATCTTCAGTATCCTCGACACGAAAAACAAAAGAGCCATAGGCTGCATAGTCGTCAAGGGTATTGACACGGTCCGGGCATGTGCCGAAATCGGTATCGCCATAATGGACAAGGCCTACCGTGGCAAAGGATACGGGAGCAAAGCGCTGAGAATGTCCGTGGAATACTCACACCGGGAACTGGGACTTACCAGATTCGGGCTGACGGTTTTCCCCGATAACCAGAGAGCCATCAGGGCTTACGAAAAGGTTGGATTCGTCAAGAAAGAGCTGCTGAAGGAGTACTGGTTACTTCCCAGCGGTGAATACGCCGACATGTGGCTAATGGAAACTTATTACGTATAGTGTGGGGTTTTATCCGGTAAAAAGCTATCTCTACACGGAGGCCGTCAGTATTGCTTCGCCGAC
>JAGYOC010000293.1 GCA_018399795.1 Dehalococcoidales bacterium | reverse complement strand
CCTTTGCAGCCCCGGCTCCGGAGTCGGCTCCGCGTGGATTTTTCTTTTTTCCAAGCCAACTCACATGGCCATGAACCAGGTCCGGTTCGGGGTGGCTGGATACAGTTTTAAACACGTGGCCGTGCTCATACGGTGGCAGAGAGAAGCCCGGGCCCTCGGTGTAATTTGCCAGGCCCTTCCGCAAACTGTAAATCATAACGAGCAGCACAAGGGCAAAGGGCAGGCCCGTAGTAATCGCCGCTGTCTGCAAAGCCACCAGTCCACCCCCCAGCAGCAGCGCAGCTGCTACCGCTCCCTCAAGCAGGGCCCAAAACAGGCGCTGCAGCATCGGAGGGTCAGGATTTCCTCCGGCGGTGATGATATCTATAACCATTGAGCCGGAGTCAGAAGATGTGACAAAAAAAGTAATAATTACCAACACCGTGAGGCCCGATGTTATCGTGTTAAAGGGAAAATTCTGCAAGAGCTCAAACAAGGCAACCGGAATGTTCTCCTGCACGGCCCTGGCAATACCGCCGCCGCCGAACATTTCTACATTCAGAGCGCTGTTGCCGAAAATTGTCAGCCAGGCAAAGGTAATAAGGGTAGGAACAAAGAGTACTCCTAAAATAAAATCCCTGATAGTCCGGCCGTAGGAGACCCGGGCTATAAACATACCCACAAAGGGTGACCACGCAATCCACCAGCCCCAATAGAATACCGTCCAGCTGTGCTGCCAGTTGCTGCCCTCATACGTCTCGTTCCAGGTTGACAGTACCGGCAGATACTGGATGTAGTGGCCAAGGTTCTCTCCGAAGGCCTTAAATATAAACAGGGTGGGCCCCACAATCAGTACAAACAGACACAGCAGCCCCGCCAGGACTAGGTTTATCTCAGAAAGCCGCCGGATACCGGCACTTAAACCTGCCAGTACCGACCATGTAGCCAGCATAGTTATACCGGCAATCAATATCACCTGGATCATCGGGCTCTGTCCGATACCGAACAGGTGGTCCAGCCCCGCATTTACCTGCTGCACCCCCAAACCAAGGGATGTTGCCACTCCAAAAAGCGTGGCAACCGTGGCCAGGATATCAATGATATTTCCCGCAGCCCCGTGTATTTTTTCTCCCAAAACCGGGTAGAAAACTGATCGAATTGAAAGGGGAAGCCCCTTATTAAAGGCGAAAAATGCCAGAGACAAACCGACCATGCTGTACACCGCCCACGGATGGAAACCCCAGTGCAGGAAAGTTAGGTCCATGGCCAACCGAGCCGCCTCGGCACTCCCCGGCTCGGTTAAGGGATAGCTGACAAAATGGAACATCGGCTCGGCGACACTGTAAAACAGCAACCCGATGCCCATTCCGGCGCTGAACAGCATCGCAAACCATCCAAGTGTAGAAAACTCCGGTTTTGCATCGGAGCCTCCTAAACGAATATCGCCGTGACGGCTGACCATCAACACCAGCACAAACACCAGTATGATGTTCATGGTCATTATGAACAGCCAGCCTGCACCGGTAGCTATCCCTGTCTGGATAGTCGCAAAAAGGTCTCCCACTTTAGACTGAAATGCAATAGCAAGGGCTACGGACCCAATAATAATGGTGGCGGAGGTAAAAAAGACCCACGGATGAATGTCGATGGCTAACCATCCTTGCTTCTCTTCATTATTCTCCATATATGCTCCTGAGTAAGGGGTAACTTTAAGCATAAGAGCTTCCGTATAAGCCGTCAATCCGGTTTATTCCTTAATCAATACTCTCTATTCCCTAATTCTCTCTAGATTGTGCTCCATACTCCCGCGCAGCCATGATAAACTGCCCGTGGGATACTTTCCAAAAGGAGTTGTAGATGGAATCACAGCTAAAAAGCATTCTAAAATCAGGAGACACAGTTATAGGAAGCTTTGTTACCATCGGGAGTGCGGATACGACCGAAATTCTAGCCCTTGCGGGATTCGATTTTCTGGTCATTGATACTGAACACGGGGCCATGTCGATTGAGTGCCACCGGTGCGCAGGAGC
>JAGYOC010000292.1 GCA_018399795.1 Dehalococcoidales bacterium | reverse complement strand
TGATACTACTATTGTAGAATATAAATATTAATTTCCTGTTAAGAAACGGGGCAAAATCCGTTATGCTTATAATTACCGGCTATTGACTAAACGACAGGAGGCGTTTAGACTGACGGAAGCTTTATTATGAAAGTAATCGGCCTTACCGGCAGTATTGGGAGCGGCAAGAGCACGGTAGCCAGGTTTCTGAAAGACCTGGGGGCAATCATTATTGATGCCGATAAAATAGGTCACCAGGTCCTCAAAACCGACAGCGAGTTACGGCAGAGGTTAGTTGAAAACTTCGGCAGGCATATCCTCACCTCCACTGGCAGTATCGACCGTGGAAAGCTCGCGAAAATGGTGTTCGGCGACCGGTCACTCCTTGAAATGCTGAACGGGATAATACACCCCTGGATTTATCAAATAATAAAAAACCGGCTTGAGGGCTACCGGGAAAAAGGAACACAGGTAGTTTTTCTGGAAGCGCCCTTACTCCCCAGAGAGGGATGGAACGAGCTGATAGACAGGCTATGGGTCACTACCGCCTCAGAGGACACCATAATGAGGCGGCTCGAAGAAACGAGGGGGCTTCCCGGCAAAGAAGCCAGGGCCCGCCTCGATTCCCGGGTCCCTGTAAAAAAACAGGTGGAAAACGCCGACGTTGTGATAGATACCGACTGTAGCCTGAAAGAGCTAGGAGAAAAGGTAACAGAGCTATGGAATAGCATTAACAGGCAGGACGAATTATGAAAAATACTCCTAAATTCACCCGAAATACTATTGACTAATGGCTGACTATGTGGTAATCTCTTGCCTAAGCTCTATATAATTAAGGAGGTCAAAATGCAGGCATATTGTGTGAAATGCAGGAAGAAGGTTGATATTAAAGACGCAAAGGCTATTACCATGAAAAACGGCCGCCCGGCCACTCAGGGCGTGTGCCCGGTATGTGGCACCAAGGTATTCCGCATCGGTAAAGCCTAATATCAACGCAGCGGCGAGGAGAGCCTGGCCAGGCTCTCCTCGGTTTTTTAGTTGTCAGGGTTCATCCGAACTCCATCATTTAATCCACTGTAACTGCAGAGCAGAGCCTGTTTGGTTGCCTCGGGCATTACAGCAGTAAAGAGGGGCTGTATGGTGTTTGGTTTTCGGAGTGCGCAATGCCGGAAGAGGTAGATAAACAGGAGATACGTGAATACTTCTCCAAACAGTTACAGAAGGTCCTAGCACTCGATGGAAGCCCGGTTGCGGTAACCATAACAGCCGAGCCGGTAGAGCACTTGAGGGAGTGGCGGCGCCGGGCAAGCCTGTGCATGATGGTTCAAAGTGCAAGGCAGGGTGCCTCTTTTTTTGGCCCGGGAAGCAGCATCCTCTGCGGCGGCGGTGATCACATCGGTATCGGTAAATCAAGTGTACCGGATATCATCAACTCCCTGGTAGAAAAGGAAAGACTGGTAGCAAGCGAAACTGCCGCCGTGAAAAGGCTCGAGCAGGTCAGGCAAAGAACCCCTCAAAAGGGGAGTTTTATCTCCCTTTCTCCACTGGAGAAGGCCACTTTCATCCCGCAAGCCGTTGTTATCACGGGAAATCCGTTTCAGATTAGCCGGATAGTACACCTCGATGCATTTGAAACGGGAATAATCGATGTCATATATGGGGAACCGTTCTGCTCCGCGGTGATTGCCACCCCGATTACCACGGGCAAACCAGGAATGAGCCTGCTTGATATGACCTGCCGGGGATTCGGAAGATACCGCGCTGAGGAAATGTCCATCGGCATTCCCTACGGAAGGCTGAGGAGAATTGTGGGCAGTATCGCAGAAAGCAGTGCGGGCAATGCGAAGCCGGAATTTCTGGAGAGGCTGCTAAACAGGATTACCTGAACCAGTAAATACAGTTCTTGCAGGTCCTAGCGCTCGATAATCTTTATCTCGTAGCTTATCCTGCCCGAAGGCGCCAGCACCTCTACCACCTCCCCCTGAGAGCGGCCGATAACCGCCTTGCCAATGGGGGAAGCCGTAGATATTCGTCCCCGGCTCGGGTCTACCTCGCTGGGGGCAACGAGCATATATTGCATCTCAGCACCGGAAGTGACGTTTTTAAGAACAACGCTGTCCCCAACAGCAGCCTTGAGAACAGCCTCCCTCTTCCTGTCGATAATGACGGCCGATTTCAACGCTTCCTCAAGTTCCCTGATCTGGCCCTCAATATAGCTGCGCTGCTCTTTGGCTGCATCGAGAGGTGCGTTCTCACGGAAGTCCTTATCCGCTGCCGCACTCCGCACCTCTTCAATAGACTCGACACGCCGCTTCTTTAGAGTGGCGAGCGCTTTCTTCATCTCCGCATAACCCTCCTCGGTCAAAGAAACAACCGGGCCAGAATTAGGCATGGAAGAATTTCGGGCCGGGCTTTTTCCCTTTCTGGCCTTGAGGTGAGCAGCTAGATTCGTCCTGCTCCACCCCTTCTTCCTGGCAAAGGCCAGGAACGACCTCACCAGCTCCAGCTTCCCAGCATACTCGGTATCCGAAGACGAGAGGCATTCCGCATAGCGGGCGATATCGTGTGCGGACAGTTCCGTGAAGGTTCGCTCCCAGCCATAGAATCGGACAAAGTTGTATACCTCCTGCTGACTGGCCTCTTTCTTTTCCTTCGCCAGACCGAGCAGAAAAGATGTAGCCGCTTCGCCCAGCTTTACGGTGCTGTTGTCCCCTTCATTCAAGATGAAAATCCCTCCCGGAATAAACGGTTATATCACCCTATGGCTCCACCCATTTTATACACCGCCAATCAAGCGGTCAAACCAAAACCTGAATTGCCAAAAAATAATAGTGCCGATAATCACAACGGGAATCCGGCGCAATCGTGCAAGCTGAGATAAAACACCTTCAGCCTGACACCCGCACCATTGAATTTCGCCACGGGCAAAGAGACAGGTCACTTCAGGAAAGGTTGAAAGCCCAACTTTCCAGACTATCGGAAATGGTAGAGCTGTTCCGCAACCAGGACAAACTCAATGTACCGGAGCTATGCCGCAGGGTGAAGAAGGATATGTGAAAAACGGGATTACCCTTTACCTACACACTAACCGGATTTGCGAAACGGGGCCCTCACCATTCTGGCGGCTCTCGATATCGTCAGGCGACCCATCATCCGCAACAGGCCACCCCCATGCCAGTCAAAGGATACGTCATCTGCCTTCAGCAAATGATCCAACATACCATTGGAAGCTATCCCCCTGAACATACCATCAATTTCCCTGTCGCTCAGGCGCTGGTACAACCTTCTTGCCCGGTACCCCTTACCCAGTTCCCGTCCCAGCCTCTTTCTCCACTCCCGTTGATAGCCTGCCAGCCGGCCGGAGGAAAGGTCATTCTGGGAAAGGGCCCGGTGAAGGTTTTCCGCAGCCATATCGGCACAGAGGAGGCCATAGTAGATGCCACCGCCCGTAGTCGGCTTTACCTGTCCCGCTGCCGTCCCCACCACCAGCACTCGATTTCCGTAGGTACGAGGCAGAGGTTTGAGTGAAACGCCACCATATCTTACCGCAGCATTATCCGAAGCTATCTTGC
>JAGYOC010000291.1 GCA_018399795.1 Dehalococcoidales bacterium | reverse complement strand
CTCGGCAAGGAACAGGTGCTTTTCATTCATCTGACCCTGCTGCCGGAGGTTGCCGGGGGAGAGCTCAAAACCAAGCCGACTCAGCACTCGGTAAAAGAGCTGCGGGCCATCGGTATTCAGCCGGACATTCTGGTTTGCCGCGCTCCGTATACCCTGGAACAGGATATTATCCGTAAAATTTCCCTGTTTACCAACGTAGAAAAGCGGGCGGTTATCTCCGCCTACGATGTAAAGAGTACCATCTACGAAATTCCACTCATTTTCCATGAACAGAAGCTGGATGAAATTGTACTCGAGAAGCTGAATCTGCAGAGCAGCCCCGCTCAACTGCAGCAGTGGAGCGAGATGGTAGAAACTATCAAAAATGCCGAACAAGAGGTTAGAATCGGAATTGTGGGCAAGTATATCGAGCTGCACGACTCCTATAAGTCCATCTATGAAGCCCTCTGCCATGGGGGAATTGCCCACAAAACCCGAGTACACCTGGAGAAGATAGACTCGGAACACCTGGATTCGGAGGAAAAGCTGGACCGGCAGCTCGACCCGCTCGATGCTGTCCTTATCCCTGGAGGTTTCGGCCAGAGGGGTATAGAAGGCATGATAAGCGCCGCCAGGTATGCCCGGGAACATAAGATTCCCCTGTTCGGTATCTGCCTGGGTATGCAGATTATGGTTATCGAGTACGCCCGTAATGTGCTTGGCTACGATGATGCCGACAGTACCGAGTTCAGCCCCTCAACCATTCACCCGGTAGTGAGCCTTTTAGAGGAACAAATCGATGTAAAGATGTACGGAGGCACCATGCGCCTTGGCCGCAGTGAAACCGTCCTGCAGGAAGAGACCCACATCCGCCGGTGTTATGCTACAAATGTGGTGTATGAACGCCACCGCCATCGCTATGAAGTCTCCAACACCTTCCGCGAAGAGCTGAGCCAGGCGGGCCTTGTGATCAGCGGAGTAACCCCTGAGGGAGCGCTGGTGGAATCGATTGAATGGCCCGATCACCCGTGGGGTGTGGGGGTGCAATTTCACCCGGAGTTCACTTCTACCCCGATTAATCCTCACCCCTTATTCGCTGGATTTGTGAAA
>JAGYOC010000290.1 GCA_018399795.1 Dehalococcoidales bacterium | reverse complement strand
GGATACTCTGTCACCGGGTGTGGGGTATCCCTATATTCCTCGGTATAATGTACGGCGTTTTCCGCTTCGTATTCGATGCCTCGGCACCCCTTATGGACCTTATTGATATCGGCTTTGGTGCAGCTATGGAGATGGCAATAGATGTATCTCCGGCTTGGTGGGGTTCCCTACTCAGCGAGGGCATCATCGGGGGTATCGGGTCGGTGCTTATATTCATACCCCCGATATTCCTTCTTTTTGTCGCCATCTCCGTTCTCGAAGACAGCGGCTATATGGCCCGGGCGGCCTTCGTTATGGACAAGGCCATGCACAAGATTGGCCTTCACGGACGTTCCTTCATTCCCATGATTTTGGGATTCGGTTGTACCATTCCAGCGATAATGGCCTGCCGCACCATAGAAAACCGCAATGACCGGATGGCCACCATGCTGGCTACCCCCTTTATGTCCTGCGGGGCTCGTCTTCCTATCTATGTGCTTATAGGCGGCGCCTTTTTCCCCGCTCATGCAGGACTTGTGGTCTTCGGGATGTATATGATCGGTATCGGGATTGCAGTTTTTACGGCATGGCTTCTCCGCAAGAAACTGTTCAAGGGCGAATCAGGCCACTTCGTCATGGAACTCCCGCCCTACCATATGCCCACTGTCCGAGGCGTGGCAACACATATGTGGGAGCGCGGCAGGCTGTTTTTGAAAAGAGCGGGGACCATCATCTTTGCAGTTGTGGTTGTCGTTTGGGCTCTGGCCAGCCTTCCCTGGGGGGTAGAGTATGCCAGCGCCGGAAGCGCCCTGGGGCAAATGGGAAGTGCCATTTCTCCAGTGTTCGCACCCCTCGGCTTTGGCCAATGGCAGGCAGCATCCAGCCTTGTTTTCGGCTTCCTCGCCAAGGAAGTCGTGGTCGGTAGCATGGGGGCAATCTTCGCCGTGGGAGAGGGAGGTTTGGGAGGCGCTTTAATGGCACAACTTGGCTGGACACCGCTTATTGCGTTTTCATTCATGGTATTCAGCCTTCTCTATATGCCCTGCGTAGCAGCTGTCGGTACTATCAGAAGCGAAGCAGGGGCTAAGTGGGCCTGGTTTTCAGTAGCCTACACCTGCGGTATTGCTTGGGTGGTCTCAGCTCTTATCTATAATGTTGGTAGATTAGTAATCGGAGGCTAAATCTGGATATTCACAACCATTATTCTAAGGATAAGCTGATATGAAAGTAGATGAAATAAAGAAGCGAATAGGCAGTATAGCGCTGGGTATTATGTGTTGCAACTGCTGTGGAGAAAGGCATGAAGAATGCGCTCGCAGTCGCTGTGGAAAATGTGCCGGTTGCGAAAGAGTATACCAATCTCCTGAAAATGACGGTGGGGAACAATAATCGGGGATATTTTCAATGTCTGATAAAAGATGGCTGGATTTGTAGTTCCCATTTATTTTACTGCGTGGTTACGAGATATAATAGATCCATCCCAGGATCATCACCGTAAGTGCTATAATCCCAATAAAACTTATGAAAGGAGGCATTGGACATGGCTTTCAAAGCGGCTTTTATTTCCCATGCCCCTGATGCTGATGCGGATAAGCATAGCTGTGTAGTTAAGACTCCAAAATACAACCTGTTTGTAAGTGTGGTCAATGATCAAGCTCAAGCGGTGGAAGCATCAAGAAAACTTGCCACCCAGGAGGACATACATTCAATCCTCCTTTGCCCAGGCTTCACCCACAAAGACGTTGCTGAGATAAGGGAGGCAGTTGGAGAGAAAATCGGGATCTTCGTAGCGAGAGGGGATGGGCCGAGCCAGAATATTTCGAAGGAGATAATGCTGAGGGAAGGCTGGTTCTCGAAGCAATATCCTGTTTGATTCTATCCGAGAAGATATCTATTTGTTGATGATTATTCTAAAGAGGAATCTGATTCTAGAGACATTTTTATATATGAGGTAGCCTTATTAACCTGAATATACCAGCGTTAGATATCTTCACTTAATGCTCGTTTTTAAGAGAAAACCCGGGCATTTGTAATTCTGGCAAACTATAAGCTGAAATATTCTGGTAAATCCTTTCATAAAGCCTTTTGACACAACCGGGTAATGGTATTAACATTTCACTGTGGTTAAGGGGAGGGGGTGTCAAGCCGCTACCTGCATCTGATCACTTGGGGATAGGGGAGTGCGTGGTGAACCCGATCTTCGAAGGTCGGGTTTTGTTTTTGTAGCGGTGTTTGGATGATGTGTTGCGGAATTAAAAAGTCGAGGTACCGAATAAAGCCATTGAAATTACCAGCACCGATTTATTTGTAAAAGATCGGTACTGGTACAGCGAGGGGGGTGGGGATGTTTGGTAGAGTGAAGTTCCCGCCCTCAGTTTTGTAAGTGTAAGAGATGGGATAAATTGAGCATGGCAGTATTGAAGATGTGGCGTTTACCTAGCTTGGCCGGGCGACAGGATCATCATTGAGCTTATAGTCGTCAACCCAGGGAAAGAGAAAAGATTGAAGAGGTAGAAAGTGGAGGTGAGAGGTGACCAGGTGCGGTGACGTTGAGAAGGTAGCAACGTCGTACGGCCGGTGTTCGGTTTGTGGAAGAAAAGGTGAGCTGGGGAATGGGGTTTGTGTTCGCTGTTGGGATAGAGGATATGGTAGAGGTACTACAATTCAGCAGAAGGCAGGGCACACGGTTTTCCGAGCAGACCTGACAAAAGACCTAGTTGGTAGAGCTTTAATGTAAATCGGTGGCAAAAATTAACTTCCAGTCTTCTTCATATATTCCATTTTCCCTCCTTATTATGCCGTCATTGTGAGTTAAGAACTACTATTCCGATGACGGCGTACTTAAATAATTAAAGTTCATCGTAATTTACTTCTTTACGTTAACCCTGCCCTGGGATAGGATGGATTTAATGGACACCAAAGTCAGGTAAAATAGAAAGACGGAGGTGTCAGATTGAAAGGGATCCCACAAGGAAGATACACGAAGGAATTTAGAGAGGAAGCTGTGAAATTGATAACGGAAGAGAAGCTGTCATTACCGGAGGCAGCCCGCCGGTTATCCCTGGCTCCCTCAACGTTAAGGTACTGGGCAAAAGCATATCAGGAAGGCAGAATCAGAGAAATAGGTAAGGCTTATCGTCCTCTCACGGAAATGGAATTGGAGATGGCGCGGATGAAGAAAGAACTGGCGGAAGTAAAGATGGAGCGAGACATATTAAAAAAAGCAGCCGCGTACTTTGCGAAGGAGTCGCTGCCCGGTACGCGTCGATGAAGGAACTGCGGCTCGATTACCCATTACCGCACCTCTGCCAGGTTTTAAATGTATCGTCAAGCGGTTATTATGACTGGGTAGATAGGCCGCTGTCTAATTGGGCTCAGAAGGAAGCCCGGCTTGAAGTAGAAATCAGAGCGGCGCATAAGCGGACAAGGCAAACCTATGGCGCAGAAAGACTACAAGAGGATCTGGCAGAGCATAATGTAAAGGTGGGGATTTGCCGAATCAAGCGTATCCGCAGAAAGCTCGGCATACGCTGTAAACAGAAGCGGAAATTCAAGGTCACTACCGATTCAAAGCACAAACTGCCCGTAGCTGAGAATATCCTGGGGCAGCAGTTTACAGTTATCGCCCCGAACAAAGTGTGGACCAGTGATATAACCTATGTGCCCACCGACGAGGGCTGGTTGTATGTCGCCGGCCACAAGGATCTCTTTAGCGGCGATATCGTCGGTTACGCGATGGGAGAACGCTTGACCCGGAATTTGGTTAGCCAGTCTCTGTTTAAGGCTGTGGCCGCCAAACGCCCGGCTGAGGGGCTAATTCATCACTCTGATCGGGGCAGCCAGTACTGTTCTCATGAGTATAGAGGCCTCATGGAACACTTTGGTATGAAGGCATCGATGAGTGGGAAGGGAAACTGCTATGACAACGCGCCGATGGAGAGTTTCTGGGGAACGCTCAAACAAGAGCTCATCCATCACCGCCATTACAGAACCAGGCAGGAAGCGATACAGGATATTACCGAGTATATTGAGATCTTCTATAAACGGCAACGCCGACAGGCAAGACTTGGATTCCTGTCACCCGTGGTATATGAGCAGAGATACTATGCAGGACTGCTGGCAGCATGA
>JAGYOC010000289.1 GCA_018399795.1 Dehalococcoidales bacterium | reverse complement strand
CCATTGCCGATGCGTATGCTGTCATGACCTCCAAGCGCTCCTACCGCGATGCTTACGATGAGGCGAAAGCTTTAGAAGATCTCAAAAAACAAGCTGGCAAGCAATTTGATCCTCAGCTGGTAGAGGCATTCGTTGCTATTGTGGAGTCACATCTCTCCGGCAATTTGGAACAGAAGTGATTGCTCAAGACTCGCTGGCAGGAAAGCTGAGATGCGGTTGACGAATGCGCCCGGATGAGATAAAGTAAACTACGTCTCTCGTGAGAAGATTATCGAGAGAATATAGGTAGAGAGTTCTCCTGTTGGTCAGATCAGCAGGGATAAACCGGAAGTTTATCGAGCAAGTTGTCGCAAGGATTTAACGATGTCTGAAAATAGAGGCGGGTTATTGAGTGCCGGTGGCATATTGAGCATTGTTGTGGGCGTTGCCGAGTTGCTCTCGGGAGCAGCGCTGGCACTTATAGCGGGGCTGGGAACTTCGCTCTTCTCTGCCCTTGCATTTCCGGGATATCCCGGGCTCCAGGATGGGCTGAGCGTGAGCCTGACCTTTGCAATTGTTATTGGCATTGTTTTCGCCGTGCTGGGCATAGTAGCCATAGTGGGCGGCATATCTGCTATAAGGCGGCAGAGTTTCGGGCTATCCCTGGCAGGAGCTATCTGTGCACTTCTACCCGTCAATAATTTGGGATTACTGGCAGTAATATTTGTATCGCTGGGAAAGAGAGAGTTCGTTTAAATGCCGAAGTGGCGGAATGGCAGACGCGCTACGTTCAGGACGTAGTGTCTTTACGGACATGAGGGTTCAAGTCCCTCCTTCGGCACCATCACTTTCATGCGCCTGTAGCTCAGCTGGATAGAGCGCAGCCCTGCGGAGGCTGAGGTCGTGGGTTCGAGACCCGCCAAGCGCGCTACTTAATGGGGCGGTTAGCTCAGCTGGTTAGAGCGCCTGCTTTACACGCAGGAGGTCAGAGGTTCGAGTCCTCTACTGCCCACCATATTGTAAACAACAAAGAACTCCAATCTCGATCACCCATACAGTTAACAAGGGCCGGTTTGTTTGTCAGTTCATACCTACCCGTCACGCGGCATCTTCTATCCACCATGACTTGCGATGTATGCATCATAGACCTTACCCTGTGTGGCCCAGGTTATGATGCCCTGTTCCTCAAGTGTCTGCATACTTTCAAAGAAGCTATGCCAGGCAGCCTCATACTTATCGTCGAATAGCTTCACCGGAATATAGATATCGACTTTGGTTATTTTACCCGGGTCACGAATACTATCGACTTCTTCAATCTGTTCCACAATCAGACGCACGTCCTCTTCGGTAAACGGGCAGTTCTGGTTGGGACATTCGGTGGGTTTACCCTCTTCCATCGCGTCAAGACGGCCAATGCTGCCTGAGCTAAATAGCACAAGGCCATCATCGTCGGGTATGAAATCGCGGGCATCCTTCATCATAAACAGGTATATGCGTTCCTCCAGAGATACCGGCGCGGGTTCGTGAAATGCTTCGGTACGTATATACTCATCGGTCCACTCAGGACCAGGACGGTTCTCTATCGGCATGGAAAAGTATAGCATACCTACGCCACCATCCTTGTAGCTGAAGCCGGCTTCCTGTGCGGCAATAATCCAGTCCTGTTCGCTGCCGCCACCCGAGTAACCGCGGTTATTCTCTACACCTACCAGCACATCGACCAGATGCTTGCGTTCCTGATATAATTCAGCCAGATCACCGGGTGAGGCGGGCGTATACTGGAAGCCAACGTCACAGTGGGTACCAACGCCGTGGCCTCGGTCAAGCACTTCCTGCATCATGTTAAGCTGCCACTTTTCACAGGCGAGAGCAAATGGCTTTTCACTTTCAATAGTGAGTTTGGCACCATACTCGCTGGCCAGCGCAAGCCCGTAGCGCAACTGATTGACATGGATTTGGAATATATCTTCGTTCTGATCGTCATTGAAGCCGCCTTCCATATGGGTCATGGTGGTGAGGTACATCGGCGCCTCCTCATCGGCGGGATTATCTATGCTCTCCGCCGGGAGATGGACACCCTCCTGGAAGAATATGTTGGGTTGCGAATCGTATTCTGTTCGCCAGATATCAACCGCTTGTGAGTAGGTTACATAGCGTGCCTGATCGGATTCTATCAAGGGGGACAATTGCTCCAGCAGGTCTAAGAGTTTTTGATGTTCACCGGCATCGAAGATTACGCTCTGTGGTACTGCGATAGAGGCAGTGTACATCCTGTCGCGGTCGATGAGGCCCTCCTCGAGCTGCTCCGCCAGCGTCTCTACAAATTCCGGTGTAGTTTGATATGGTCTGTCTTCATTCCAATTGGTATGCTCTCCCGGTCCCACATAGGCCATATGGCCATCGGGGTCATGAACCCAAAAATCATGGTTGGCACCCTTGGGCATCCATATACCGCTGGCAATATCATCCCTGCTGAAATCACCCTGGTGATGCTGGTGACTCACAGCAAGGGTCAGGACTTCCGGATGCCAGGTGAAGTCAGTATAAATTCGCCCCGGCTCACCTTGAGAGAGTCTGCCAAACTGTTGAGGAGAATCCCAGACCAAGCCACCCACATTATCGCTTATCGACGGAGTGAGCTCTCCACCCAGGCAGCGGATATCGGCGTAGTTATCCCTCCCCTCTTCCCAACCACCCTCCTGATGGGGGTCAATCTCGAAACCATAATGCTCTACAAGGTATTCAATCACGTTCTGCCCATCAGTGTTTGCTCTCATTGCATCATCTTCGCACTGAGATACGCCGACCAGAAACTCATAATCAATCTGCAAGTTGACGGCTGCCCCGGTCTTCGAGATGGTCTCTGCAAACGAGAGCAGTTTTTCTCTGAAGCCCGGATAAGCCTTACAATCCGTGTAGATGGGCGTGTCCTCAATATGGCCTGCCACCGTTACGTACACAGGCGGTACAGCTGAATTTTCCGCGGGGAGCGGATGCTTTACAGGGCTGCACGCCATCAGCATCAGTGCCGACAGGCTAATTGCCAGAATCATATATCCTTTCATCGCTGCCCCCCCTTTGCCACATTAATTTCAGAGCATACGAGTTCAATCCAACACGCCTTTCCCTGTGTAATCAATTATAAATTTCTACATCGTTTTAAATTCATTTAGCTTTATATCAAGGACATTCCGAAATATATCACTCCTCATCATATAGAAGATGGGGTAAGATTATCATTATTCGTCAATATGCTATTCTGTTACCCTGCATATTGTTTCCTGAGAGGCATTCCGACCCGCAATCCTGCCGAATACAAGACATTCCGTAATGGCGCAGCTGCCCAGCCGGCATGCCCCGTGAATTCCCCCGGTCACCTCGCCGGCTGCATATATACGTTCAATCGGCTGTTGATTTATGTCTATTACCTGAGCTCTGGTATTGATCTGGACACCGCCCATCGTATGGTGAACTTTGGGCCAGGTACGGATGCCATAGTACGGCGGAGTGGCAATGGGAGCTGCATTCGATAGAATCTGTTTCCCGAATTCCCTATCAACGCCATCTGATACGTAGCCGTTGTATCTCTCAACCGTCAGTTCGAACTCATCCGATGATATGCCATAGTGTGAGGCAAGCTCGTGAAGGTGCCCGAATTGTTTTACTATGCCCTTCTCCAGGCTGGGCTTTATGTCCCAGCCGGTTGTTTCGACCGCGCTTTCGTCTGCAATACCAATACACGGATACCCGACACCTAAAATCGCATCCGATATGGTTTTTCTATCTGCCAGTTCGTCTACTATCCTTTTACCGGAATTCGGTTCAACAACAATCCCGTACGGGAATACTATATATTCAGAGAAATGGGCACCTGCTCCATAACCCTTCTCATCAGGAGTGCCCCAGGGGCCCAACTGAATATGCGAAAGCTGCACCGGCATGGCATTTATTTTCAGTGCTTCTTTCAATGCCTCAGCGGTGGCAAAAGGTTTGTTCGTGGTAGCAATATCTTTGGTCAGGCGCGGGTCTTGAGTGGAACGGAAGTTTACGTCACTCCCAAATCCACCGGTAGCAAGAACTATACCTCGTCTTATTCCGATATGTTTTTCAGTTCCGCTGCCAGCGTCCTTATGGCTATAGCCTTCACCTATAATTACGCCTGTTGTTTTGCCCTCGGAATCACTGACAAAAGTCCTGAAGAATGCACCCGTTCTGACTTTTATTTTCATCTCGTTCAGCTTTTCAAGTTGCCTCTTGATAATGGTTGCCCCGGATACTCCTACCGGGGTTAAGCAACGCGGAACCGAGTGCCCTCCAAATATATCCAGCCTGTCCAGGTACTCGACACCGAGATAGTCTATTGACCACTGCACTACTTCGCTTGATTTTTCTGTGACCTGCCGTACCAGATCGGGGTAGTTAATCGACAAACCGGCTTTAAGCATATCCTGATACATAAGCTCAGGGGAATCCTTGATTGCCAGTTTTTCCTGCATTTCAGTCCCCGCAGCTGCAATTCCACCATCGCTGATTATCGAGTTACCTCCGGGAGCATTCATTTTCTCCAGTATTATTACAGAAGACCCGTTATTATGTGCCTCAATAGCCGCTGCAAGGCCGGCAAACCCACTGCCGATTACCAATACATCCGTGATTTCATCCCAGTTCGAAACCATCATAATACCTCCCCAGTTAATAAAATTAAGGCCGCCAGTAATCAATTCTACACGACACAGCCCTTATATACCATAACAGGTAACTGTAAAAAGCCGGTCCGGAAGAAATTATTGAGCAGTTAAAAAATGCCTTCTACGCTATGCTACAATGTGCAACTAAACTAAAAAGTAATCATTTTTTTATGTCAAGTTTCCTGAAGTCAGCATTCTTCATTTTCTCACATTGCTCCAGCCCCTTCTCTGTCGGCTGATATATGTATAGTGACCGCCTTCCGCCCGACTTCTCCTCTATAAGGCCTGCCGACAAAAGGGCTCTCAGAGGCACATCAAGAAGGTAGCCAACCAGGTTGAGACTGTAATCCGGGACAGGTGCACCCGTCTTCCGGCAATCACGGCAAATACTACAAAGTAGCCTGGCAGGTTCAAGTTTAACGGATCTGATTACCGGATTTACCTCCTCGGTCTGTTCTATCAAGCTTACGAATTCATTCAAATCACTCATTGCTTCTTCTCCCATCAATACATTCCTCTGGCCGGTATTTCCTGCACCAGCTAAATTAACTATAATGTAAATATAACACCCATAGTAGAAGTTATCATAAAAGGAGCGAGCTATGAAGTCAGTTACGGAATACCTCTGGTTCAACACCAGAAAGCACCGCGAGTTCGTGAAAATTACCGATGAAGTAGAGGGCATTGTGCGCAAAAGCGAAATATTGGAAGGCTTTGCTCTTGTGTCCGCCATGCATATCACGGCGGGGGTATATGTAAATGATGCCGAATCAGGGCTGATCGCCGATATTGAAGAATGGCTGGAAAAACTGGCTCCATATCGGCCCGATTACCGGCACCACCAGACCGGCGAAAGCAACGGTGATGCTCACCTGAAAAGCCTGCTTATCCATCACGAGGTAATGGTGCCAATTACAAAGGGAAAGCTGGATCTGGGGCCGTGGCAGCAGATTTACTATGCCGAGTTCGATGGACAGAGAAGCAAGCGCGTAATTGTAAAAATAATGGGCGAGTAAGAGAGGATAAAGGCAGATATGGGAAAGGATTATTACAACCTGCTGGGCGTGGAAAGAAACGCAACCGGGCAGGATATAAAGAAAGCCTACCGGAAAATGGCGATGAAATATCACCCCGACCGGAACCCCGGCAATGAAAAGTGGGCCAATGACAAGTTCAAGGAAGTAAACGAGGCTTTCGGCATACTTGGAGACCCGGAAAAGAGAAAACAATACGACCAGTTCGGTACCGTAGGTACGGCTGATGACATGTTCCGCAGCACCTATACCAGAAGTACCTTTGAAGACCTTATGAAAGATTTTGGAGGAGCCGGCCTCCGCTTTGACTTCCTGGACAGCATATTCGAGGATGTTCTCGGCGGTACCGGATTCTCCTTCGGAAGGTTCGGCCGGGGCTTCGGGGGGCAGAAGGGAAAAAGATTTGAAACTAAAGGGGGTATCAACCTGAAAGACCTGTTCGGGCACAAGCAACAGAGCACGCAAAAAGATGTGCGTTACGAAATTACCATCACCAGGGACCAGGCCGCCCGTGGCCTGGAGAAAGACCTGACCAGAAGAGGAAAGAAGCTCCGGGTAAAAATCCCCGCCGGGGTGAAGACAGGCAGCAGAGTCAGATTGCGCAATGCCCGCCAGCTAACCGACCGGGAACCGGGCGATATCATGATTATGGTGAAAGTTAAGTAAGTTAAGCTCGACCTGAGGTGACAGGATTACCTCGGAGCAGTAGAAAAATCATGGTGCCGTGTCCAGTCAAAGCTCAAAAACTATCGAGCTGTTAATCTCTTCAGCCTTGTCGATGAGCGTTTTCCGGTCAGCGTGGCGAACGTCGATAAACCGGCTGGAAACAATATCGGACCTGGCCCCGAGATAAGTTGATTCCTCCATGAGCGGTGCGAGCAGCAGGCGGTTGCCCCCGAAAAATATATGCTCCAGTGGATAGGGTTCAAACATTTCCTCGACACGACTGGCCACTCTCTTGAGGAAAGCCTTCTTCTGCTCCAGAGTCCTGCGGGCAAACCTCTTCTGGCTGCTGCCACCCTTCCGGTGCCTGGGGTGTATATGCCCGGTACCCTTTTTGCATTCAAGGACTTTAGTATCCCGGAAAACCCCAACCCCATAAGAGCCCCAGGTCATCAACACCAGGCCAGAAATACGCTCCCGCTCCAAAAGATTTTTCAAAGGCTCGACATCAGGCCTGCCGGAGCTAAACCTGTCTTCCCATACAGGGAAAGGGGGTACGACGGTTATCTTGCTTTCATAGCGACTCCAGAATAATACTGCACCGGTGGCCATATGCTCAACTTCCCGTTTAATACTCTTACCGTTGATAAACTGTTCTATCTCTTCAGGAATGAAATCGCTTGACTCCTCGATACATTTCAATATATATGCCGGGAAAGATTGAGGCCTGGCATAGATAGTGAGGTAATCCTCCCGGTCATTTTTCAACCGGTCAAGTTCGACAAGCATCCTGGATTTATTCAAGGTATTCCTGTCCATAATCCAAAACCCGGTATACTCTGGCAATAATAGCGTTGATACAATGACCCAGTATATAATAAATGCAGCAGACAACGACACGATATTGACCGAACAAGAGATTGGAGAGCCATTAACCAATCAATACCAACACTGGACGCGATTTAATAAGTCTGGCACAATAAGCCAAATACCAATTTACCAGCAGGAATTTTAATTGGCACAATCCACCGGTATAAACATGACAGAAGGGGAGCCAGAATATAAAGGATAATGGAGGAAACCAGGTAATGGCACATCATGACCCGAATATGCAAGTGGACAAGAAGGATCAACTGGAGAGAATCGAGGCTGTTTGCCTGCCCGATGAACTAATCCTGGCAGTATATGATCTGAAGGGCATAGGCACCGGTTTCATCGGTTTTACCGACAAGCGCATCATATTCTACGATAAAGCCTTCCTAAAAAAGAAGAAGGCGCTGGTGAGCATTCCTTATTCCCGAATTGCCTCCGTGGCCAGTGAGGATAACAAGGGTTTTGTTATCAAGAGCGGATTTTTCGTGAGCGACACCCTTATCATCCAGCCGATAGGACTGGAACCGAAAACATTCGAGTTCAGGGGCGGAGAGAAAGCCCACCAAGCCCACAACATGATCATGAATCACCTGCTCAAGTAGTATTGAAAGCCAGGTTACAAAAATGAATCGCGTTACCGGGTAAAACAATCGGTATAACCCTTTGATATCATTACAACCAGCACAACTGTATTTGAAAGAAACCCATGAAAAAAGGGTAGACTTTTGAGATGTCCGATACAGTAAGGTGAGCCCTATTCCACCTAGCAACGGTTACCTCGATTGCCATTGGTGCCCTCTTTACACGGAGCGTGTTTTCCTGACGGTCCTTACGACAACTGGCAGTTCGTTCCTGACATTTGAGCCTTTACGGCTGAAATTCGCCTATCCCAGAAAGTGGTTTTACCGTCTCTTCGGTCGCCTTGTAAGGGAATAGGAAACCCACCGGCCAACAGGGGGGGAGCTATACCCTAATGGCATCCCTGGTTATATTCCATTTATTCCCCCTCGGATATTGCCATACTTGCTTTCATCTTTATGGCCATCGGAAACCTGGCGGCCACGCTGGTAGGGACATATCTGGGGAGGATACGCATTCACGACAAGACTCTGGAAGGCCACCTGGCCTGCTTTGGCACCTGCATTCTTGCAGGATACATCTATGCCCACCTGGTTGCACCCATTTCGCCTGCAGTTATCCTGGCAGGTAGTACCGGCGCTACGATTGGTGAATCACTCTACCCCCACCGTGTAAATGATAACCTCTCCATGCCGCTCCTGGCTGCTGGAGCGATGCTAATCCCATACTAGCCAGGGGATACAACACTCACCTTGAGGGAAGGTAACATTTAATAGAACTTCGAACCATCCCGTCAGGTATTCAAACCACTGTCCGCCTTCACCGGGTTACGTGCACCTTTAGTCCGGCTCCTCAAGCGTTTGCTTTCCAGGCGCCGCTCTATGGATGATAGCGTTGGTCTGGTCTTTTTGCGCTTTCGGGGAGTCTCGGATGCCCTCTGAATTAGCCGAACCAGTCGAGACATCGCCTCTTCACGATTCCTCTTCTGGGTACGAAACCTCCGGGATTCAATCAACAGTATCCCGTCTTCCGTAACCCTGTTTCCAGACAGGGAAATCAGTCGCTGCCTGACCTCCTCGGGCAAAGATTTTGAGCCGGCGGCATCGAACCTAAGCTGCACCGCGGTAGCAACCTTATTGACGTTCTGGCCCCCCGGACCCGATGATTGAATAAAATTCTCCTCTATCTCGCTTTCATCTATTTTAAGGTTAGGACCAATTTCTATCATACCAAATATTCGGAAGTATCAACAGGAGTTGAAAACCCTGTTAACGGTGCTATTTAAACAGGTCCAATACTACCGCCAGACCTCGCGGACCGCCTGATAACAACGCACCTCATCCTCTCTTTTCGGTTCAATCAACCCTTCCTTGCACAATTCTTCACAGATATCCCTCATCCTCTCGGCGCCAATTTCTTCCTCTCTCTTTATGCTCGGCTTTTCTGCCAGTTCCTCTGCTGTATAGCAATGCTGATTATGATCACGCAGAAACCCCATAATTCTTGCCGCCAGTGCCAGTATACTTATCTCCTGATCATTCATAACAAACCTCCTTGGCAACGCTTCATAGTACCAATATATTGTAGCTAAATCGCAGGACCAGTTCAAGGAAGAAAGAACCCGGCAACAACAGATTTGCAACCAGCCGTCTTCATAGCGTTAAATGTTAGGTGAACTGTAATACCTGATATTTACCAGGAGTAGTAATGAAAGGCTCTGAAGAACTTGGCAAAATGCTCACCCGAATAGACGGTATGGGCTATAAATCCTACAAAGGAATCGAGGGCAGCTTCGATTTCGGTGACTTCACGCTCTGTGTGGACCATATCCAGGGAGACCCTTTTGCCGCACCGAGCCGCGTACGGGTAATGGTTCCGCAGCAACAGGCCAGGATACCCGGAGAATGCTATGTGCATCCGAGCAGAAGGACCGCTCTGCGGGACTTTCTGACGCGCCGCTTTCACGAGGCGGCAGCCAGGTTGTGCCGGGGAAACAGGGGAACAGGTAATGGGGGGGCGATATCCATAGACAGGCCGGGCCAGGAAATCCTGGACCGCACCTCCCTCTTCGTGGATAAATCAACGGTGGAAGCGAGGTTTACCGTTGGCCTCCCCGCCTTCGGGAGAAGGGTTGCCGGAAAGCATGCGCGGGCCATCTTTTTCGAAGAGCTGCCGGAAATAATCGGTAATTCGCTATATTACGACAACATCGATGCCGGCGCTCTGAAGACGCATCTGGATGTTGCGGAGGATGCCGATTACCTGAGAGCAAAGCTGGACAAGCTCGGGCTGGTGGCGTTTGTGGCCGATGGCTCCATTCTGCCGAGAGCAAGCGGGGTATCCCCATCTCCCCTGAAGAAGGGTCATGTGATACCCTTTCAATCCCCTCCTTCCCTCCATATAGAGATAGCCCTTCCCAACCGGGGAAGTACAACAGGTATGGGTATACCGGAGGGCGTTACCCTTATCGTAGGCGGCGGATATCACGGTAAATCCACCCTGCTCAGGGCCTTGGAACTGGGTATATACAACCACATACCCGGAGACGGCAGAGAGTTTGTCATAACCAACCCGAAGGCACTGAAAATAAGGTCCGAGGACGGCCGCCGGATCGAAAAAACGGACATCTCCCCGTTCATATCGAATCTGCCCTTCGGAAAGGACACCACCGGGTTTTCCAGCGATGACGCCAGCGGCAGCACATCCCAGGCAGCAAATATCATCGAGGGCCTCGAACTGGGCAGCAGGGTCCTGCTGATAGATGAGGATACCTCGGCAACCAACTTCATGATAAGGGACCACCGCATGCAGGAACTGGTATCCAAAGACAGGGAGCCCATTACACCATTCATAGACAAGGTAGACCAGCTTTACCGGGATTTCGGTGTGTCGACGGTAATGGTAATGGGTGGTTCCGGTGACTATTTCGATGTAGCATCCCGGGTTATCTGCATGACGGAATACCTCCCCTATGACGTAACCGACGAAGCCCGCAGAATAACCAGACAACACCGCCTCAAGCGGAATCCGGAAGGGGGAAAGCAATTCGGCAGAGTCACGGAAAGGATTCCCCTCGCAGAGAGTTTCAAAGCAAGACGGGGCAAACGTGAGGTCAAGATAGCCGCCCGCGGCCTAAAAAGCATTTCCTACGGCACCACGACGATAGATCTCGACTCCCTGGAACAGCTGATTAACGCAAGCCAGACAAGGGCAATAGGCGATGCTATATACTATGCGACCAGATATATAGATGAAAATAGAACCCTGAAGCAGGTCGTCGCTGCCGTCCGGAAAGACCTGCTTTCAAGCGGTCTCGATACAATCAGCCTCAGCCATAAACCCAGGGGTGACTATGCTGAATTCAGAGACCTCGAAATTGGCGCAGCCATAAATCGAATGAGAACGCTGGCTATGGGCCAAAAATAGCCCTTCCCTCATAGCATAAAACACTATCGTGCTCACCCTTCACAAGACCCCACCACCCCAGCCTTATTCAACAATAATCCGGTAAGGATAGGTTATGTAAATAACACCTGTGCCGGATATGAGGAAACATCTCAGGTTTGTAATGCAACTAACATAACCCCTATAATGAGAAACGATATGGCAAATAAAAAATCCTCCAGTTGCACAGAATACAGCTTCAGTCCTGAAAGGTAATTAAGCCGGGTCAATTATGTCATGGGAGGTTGAGATGGCAGACTATTTCGAGCAAAAAAGAAGAA
>JAGYOC010000288.1 GCA_018399795.1 Dehalococcoidales bacterium | reverse complement strand
ACTTTTTCTTTTTCATTTTCTCCACCATTTTCTCTCTTGTTTCAGGCGCTTTGGTGTATACCTTTCTCAAGAATTACCTATAATTACCACTCAGAAAAACTACCTGACGAAAGGGTCTCTCCTAAACAGAACTCGGTGTACTGGCGCTCAAGCTGCCGGTAAGCTTTATGGTAGCGCTGAAAGCGCAGGCCGTCATCCGGGGTAAAGTCGACTAAGCGCAGGGCGTCCATGTTATGCCGCAAGTCTGCCAACTTAATCGGGATTGCAGATGGAGTTTTCGCCAATCTTTGTATGTATTGCTCATAGGTCTCTTCAGCCCGACGGCTTAGGGCATCGATTAGGCTTACCACCTGTTCAGAGAAGCCCTTAGTCCGCAGGTCATCCAGGGTCATAGGGCTGTCTTCCAGCACATCATGCAGCACCGCTGCGGTCTGCCGCACCTCTCCCTTTACCTGCTGCATAACATAGAGTGAGTGTAGTATATAGGGCGCTCCGTTGCGCTGAGTTTGCCCCCTGTGGGCCTCCAAAGCCAACTCTATAGCCTCTTCCAGTCCTGTTGTACGCAAATTGGTGTTACACCTTTCCTAATACTTTTGTCCGTATACATATACGCTTTTCTAAAATTATTGTATCATTATTTCCAAATAAGTTCAGTACTTATAACCCAGAAAACACCAAGGTTCGGATAACAGTGTTAGATAGAGTTTTTAGAGATAACTTCCCCCTTTCCCCCTCCCGCAGTCCCTTCTTCTACGGCTGGACAATCCTCGGCATCAGCACCCTCGGAATGCTCATGAGCATACCCGGACAGACAGTCGGAGTCTCAGTCTTCACCGACTACCTGATGGAGGCATTAGGGCTCAGCAGAAACGCCATCAGCATAGCCTACCTTGTCGGCACCGTGAGCAGTGCATTTCTCCTCTCTGCCGGAGGGCGGGCCTTTGACCGCTACGGGGCCCGAAAAATGGGCGTAACCGTTACACTCCTCCTCGCCCTCACCCTCATGTACCTCTCGCTCTCCGACAGCTTTGCAAGTGGACTTAGCACACTGCTGGGAGGCCGCTGGACAACCGTCGTTTCCTTCACAGTAATTACCATCGGCTTCTTGCTGCTGCGCTTCTTTGGGCAGGGAACCCTCACTATGACCAGCCGCAATATGGTGATGAAGTGGTTTGATAAGCGACGAGGAATGGCAAATGCGGTCCTTGGAATCGCTGTTTCCCTCGGGTTTTCACTTGCCCCCCAAGTATTAGACCTGTTCGTACAATCCCAGGGCTGGCGAGGAGCCTGGCGCTCCATGGCGGTAATTTTACTAATTTTCGCCGCAGCCGTATATCTGCTGTTCCGCGACAACCCCCAAGCCCTGGGCCTCACCCCCGACGGCACAGGACCCATAAAAGTAAGACAATCTCTACACGCCGAAACCAC
>JAGYOC010000287.1 GCA_018399795.1 Dehalococcoidales bacterium | reverse complement strand
TCGCCCTCGACGTCTTCAGTTGTAAGTATTAGCATGGCGCCATTTCTTAATATTGCCTGGCTGCCTTTCAATCTTCCGGTGCGGTATTTCGGCCCGGGTAAATCCATAAGGATAGCCACCTTAATTCCCAGGCGCTGGCTCAGTCTTCTCACTGTTCTGATATACTGAGCATGAGTACTATGCGTGCCGTGAGACAGATTAAGTCTGGCGACGTTCATACCGCTTCGGATAAGCTGCTCTATGACAGACGCCGAGCCGGTGGCCGGGCCAATTGTACATACTATTTTAGTTCGTCTATTTAAGAATCCTGACTGCTTCATAGTGACTGTTTCCTTTATTGTTTTGATTTTCTCTTTATCCTGATTCCCCCATTCATGCACGATCTAGGGCCTACTGTGTCAGGTATTATTAATTATTGAGGTTCACCCGGAGAGAATCTGGAGCAAATCAGCGAGGTTGGGGGTAGGGAACTTTGCATTTCCCACGTGCCCTTAAGAGGCGTGTGGGCTATCTCCCTGTTTATCTCTCCAACCATATAGCCACCCCTGTACGCCAGCAATGCTTTCACCGCTGCTGTCCCCAGCCTGCTGACCATGACCCTATCAATGCGCTGACGGCGCACCTCCTCGATGTATATGACCCAGGATGTAGGCTTTAGAGTCAAAACCTGCTTTCTTCTTTACCTCTCTGGAGATCAGGAAAGCTACTCCCGGGTGCTCCGCCTCGGACACTACAACGATGGCGCTCTTCTTACCGCGCTTAAAATACTCCTCCAAGAGCAAGCACAGCTCATCACTATCCATGGGAACCTCAGGGATGAGCAACTCCTCAGCGCCTCGTTCCAGCCAAAGGGTATTGCCCTCTTTGCCGGCCAGGAAAAGACCACCATCAGCGCGCCAACTACGATGATGGGTGAAGCTGCAACTACGGGCCAGTATCCAGCTCATTCTCCGCTCAACCCTCCAAATATGCGACAGGAATATGCGAGGATTATCTTCTTTTTCAGACTATTACTTTCTTCGCATTCAGAATATTTTCATTCGTGCGCCCGGCAGAGAAATCGTCAATGTTCCTGATGGTGGTTCCTGTGATTGTTTCCATGGCTTCCCTGGTGAAGAATGCCTGATGTCCGGTAACCAGCACATTGGGAAAGGTGAGCAGGCGCATAATGACATCGTCGTCAATAACCTCATTTGAGAGATTACGATAGAACAGGTCTGATTCCTCTTCGTAGACATCAAGGCATACCGAACAGGTGTGGCACTTCTTCAGATGAGGAATTAGGGCATGGGTGTCAATCAGCGCACCTCGGCTCGTATTTACCAGCATGGCATTCAGTTTTAAGAGAGCAATGGTATCCGCATTTATCAGGTAATGGGTCTCCGGCGTCAGGGGGCAGTGCAGGCTGACGATATCGGAGCTGCCGAGCAACTCCTCTAACGAGACGTAGCGCATACCGAGTTGCTTGCATTCAGTATTTTCGTGCTTGTCGTAGCCAAGCAGGTTGCAACCGAAGCCGCTCATAATCTGGCTAAACACGGCACCTATTCTGCCGGTGCCAACCACGCCAACCGTCTTGCCGTGCAGGTCAAATCCGATAAGACCGTCCAGGCTGAAATTGCCATCCCGTACCCGCTGATGGGCGCGGTGCAGATTACGGTTCATCGTAAGAATCATGCCCGCCGCGAACTCGGCTACAGCATGGGGCGAATAATGGCTAACTCGCATAACGGTTATCCCCAGTCTACTGGCAGCCTCCAGGTCTACGTTGTTAAAGCCGGTAGCTCTCAACGCCACCAA
>JAGYOC010000286.1 GCA_018399795.1 Dehalococcoidales bacterium | reverse complement strand
GTTGGCACCCCGGCAGCACAGCTGGTGATAATGGGTATGGATACAGCCGCTGCGATTATCAACGCGATAGGGACAACAAGCCTTAATATACCTTTCTTTTTCACCCGTTTACCTCCTAATTAAATACAGGATCATATCTTCCCCAACTTGGGGGGTGTTATCTCCAAGTCACTACTCCATAAGCCAGCTACCTCCCTTCTCCATAATTCCAATAAAATAATGCGAAAATAATGATTATCGACTAAGATTTTCCGAACTACTTGATTTTAGCCGGTAACCGATAAAGATGTTAACCAAAGTGAATAAACAGTTTTCATCGGTAATTGCTAACACTATCACACTAACACTATGGTTCTATTTTGAATTGCAATAACAATAACAGCATGAATATCGATTTGTCAAGCCTTTTGACCGCTGATTTTTCCGGTTTGCTTAAATGGAAATGTGGCTGGCGTATTCGCTTGACAAAGCTCATGCTCTATGCTACTGTGTTATCGATAACCATAGAGTGAGCAGAAATTATGTTGCAAAGTACCCTTGGCACGACCTATTATTATGGCCAGTTTCCATTTAGCTGGCACGAGATGTGCTAGGGGGGTTGACTTGGCAAATGTCTGCTGAGACAAAAACTGGATGAATGAAGTTGAGAAGCCCTCCTCACGAAGGAGGGTTTATCTGTTTACGGGCAAAGATGCCTTGCTTGTATGATTTTGTGTGGATAAAAATATTTTGGGGGTACAAATGATAGTTATGAAGGCGGAGGCCACAAAGGCTGAAGTAGACCAGGTAGTTCGAGAGATAAAAGAACTAGGACTTAGAGCCGATGTTTCCAGGGGCAAGTTCCGCACCATCATCGGGCTGGTCGGTGACGAGAGCAAGGTGCCGTTTGAACACATGGCCAGCCTCGCTGGGGTAAAAGAGGCCAATATGGTCGAAGCCCCCTACAAGCTGATAAACAGGGAGTATGCCAAGTTTTTTGAGGATATTGCCGAGCATTCCGTGGTAAAAGTAAAGGACATCAGCATTGGTGGCAGTGAGCCGGTGTTTATTGCGGGGCCTTGTGCCGTGGAAAGCCACCAGCAGCTTATGAGGATTGCTGAAGATGCTGCGAAGTGTGGGGCTCATATCCTGCGCGGGGGCATTTTCAAGCCGCGTAGCTCGGTACATTCGTTCCAGGGCCTGGGTTCGATAGGGTTGGAAGAGGCTAGGAAGGCATTGCATTGGCTCCGTGAAGCCGGGGAGCAGTACGACATGGCTACCGTTACCGAAGTAAGGGGGGAGACACAGGTCGAACTGGCCGCAGAATATGCTGATATACTCCAGGTAGGAACCAGAAATATGTACAACCAGGATTTGCTGATTAAGGTAGCCCGGACCGGGAAACCCATTTTATTCAAGCGCCATTTCGGTGCCAGCATCGAGGAATTTTTGTCATTTGCCGAATACATTGCCGCCGAGGGTAACAGGGACATCATACTTTGTGAAAGGGGGGTATTACCCATCGGTAAGGGTAAAAATTTCTCCAGATACACCCTGGATTTGTCCGCTGTCCCCATTATTCAGAAGGAGACCTATCTCCCGGTTATTGTTGACCCCAGCCATGCCGCGGGGCGCCGGGACATCATATTCAACATGAGCTGTGCTGCTATTGCCGCCGGCGCCAGTGGGCTGATGATCGAGATGCACTATAACCCGGCTGAAGCGCTGGTCGATGCACAGCAGGCCATCACGCCGGATGAGCTATATAATACAATAGATACCTGTCGTAAAATCAGAGATCTGATTCCAGCAAGGAAATATGAAGAAAGCCCAGCTGAAGCTAGGCAATAACAGCTACGATATCCATATCGGTGCCGGGATACTGGACCAGATTGGGCATTGGCTAGAAGGAATCCTGTTTACCGAAAGATTGGTGATCATCACCAATCCCATAGTAAAAAACCTGTACGGCGATATCGTAGAGGCAGGTTTGTCTGAAAAGGGATTCGCTGTTGATACCGTTATCGTTTCCGATGGTGAGGAACAGAAGTCGCTCCAGACAGCAGGAAGGCTGTACCGGGAACTGGCCGAATGCCATGCGGAGCGGGCTACGCCCATACTTGCCCTGGGCGGTGGGGTCATTGGTGACCTGGCCGGTTTCGTTGCTGCCACATACCTGAGGGGTGTACCCTTGGTACAGATACCGACTACGCTCCTGGCGCAGGTTGATAGTAGCATAGGGGGCAAGGTGGCCCTGGACCACGGCCGGCTGAAAAACAAAATCGGGGCATTCTATCAGCCCAGGCTGGTTATTAGCGACATTGATACCTTGAAGACAATAGGAGTCAGGCAATTCTCCAGCGGCCTGGCCGAAGTAATAAAATATGGCGTTATACGCGATAGAGGGTTCTTCGATTACCTCGAGGATAATGTTGAGCGGATAAGGGAGTTCCACAGTGAAACCGTTGAGGAAACCGTCTTTCGCTCTGCCAGTATCAAGGCAGAAGTAGTGGAGAAGGACGAGAGGGACACGGCTTTGAGAGCAATACTAAATTTCGGCCACACGGTGGGCCATGCCATTGAGACCGTTTCTGGCTTTGAGATTAACCACGGAGAGGCGGTAGCTATCGGCATGCTGGCGGAGGCCAGGATTTCCTGCGCCATGAGCATATTGAAAAGGGATGAACTGGCTCGGCTGGAGGGTCTTGTAGAGCGGGCTGGCCTGCCGACGGGATTATCCGGACCGCAGATGGATAGAATGAAGGAGGCAATGAAACACGATAAGAAGGTTTTACGGGGGAAGGTGAGGTTTGTTCTACCCAAGTCGATAGGAAGAGTGTTCATTACCGATAGAGTCGACATGTCTCTGGTGGAAGAAGCTATAACAGGTTAAAATGAAAAAGCCCAGAATATGTACCGTCATTACCCGCCGGGATGAAATTGCGATAAGGGAGGCAGAACCCTTTACCGAGTTGTTCGAGGTTCGCATAGACCTGATCGGGGAGGGCTGGCAGGAAATAGTCGGCCAGATCGGTAAGCCCTGGATAGCCTGTGCCAGGAGCGCTGGCGAGGGGGGGGAGTGGAGTGGTAGTGAGGAATTGCGGCTGGAGTTGCTCGCTCAGGCCATTGACCTCGGGTGCGATATGGTCGATATTGAGTTAAGGACGCTGAACCTGAACAGATCGATAGAGACGATAAAAAATAGAGGAGTAAAGTGCCTAATTTCACTGCATTTAATGGATAAAACCCCCCCTCTTGGGGAGCTGCGAAAAATAGTGGAAGAGCAGTTGCGGTATGGTGCGGATATATGCAAGGTAATTACCACGGCTCGAAAAGTTGAGGATAACCTGACTGCCCTGGAGCTCATAAGGGGATTCCCCGCGACAAGGCTGGTTTCCTTTGCGATGGGGATGCCGGGAGTGATGAGCCGGATTATGTGTCCGCTGGTAGGGGGTGATTTCACCTATGCTTCGATAGAGGAGGGCAGGGAGTCTGCTCCCGGGCAGATAACACTGGGGCAACTGAAACGAATCTATGAGATGATGGCAAAATGAGTATTATGGCTATATCGGGAAGAACACGGGTCTGCGGGGTAATCGGCGACCCCATCGAGCACACCATGTCACCGGTCATGCATAATGCTGCCTTCCGGGAGATCGGTATGGACTATGTCTATCTGCCCTTCCGGGTGGCAAGGGATGAAATTGGTAAAGCCATTGCTGGAATGAGATCTCTTAACCTGGCCGGACTGAACGTAACCATACCGCACAAAATATCAGTAGTGCCGTTTCTGGATGAGCTGGATTCCCTTGCCAGAAAAATAGGGGCGGTAAACACAGTGGTAAACGATAGAGGGGTTCTATGGGGCTATAACACCGATGCTTCTGGATTCCTGCAGGCTATGCTCGATAAAGGGGTCAAACCGGATAACAAGAAGGTGGTCGTGCTCGGTGCTGGCGGTGCAGCCAGGGCTATTTGCTATATTCTGGCCGAGAGCGGTGCCAGCCTATCCATTCTTAACAGGGCGCTGGAGATGGAATGGGCACGTAATCTGGCCGCCGAGATTTCCGTGGCCTTCGACAGGGATGCCAGCGCTATGGAGCTGAACAGCGATAACCTGGCAAAGGTAATGCCGGGAAGCGATATCCTGGTTAATGCTACCAGTGTTGGTATGAGCCCGAATACCCGTGAGACACCGGTACCGGCAGAACTATTGGAATCGGTACCAATCGTTTTCGATATAGTATATAACCCTGTCCAGACCAGACTGCGTAGTGAGGCGGAGCAAGCGGGTGCCCTGACCATAAGTGGACTGGATATGCTTGTCTGCCAGGGGGCACTCTCCTTCGAAAAGTGGACAGGACAAAAAGCCCCTCTTGAGGTCATGAAAAAAGAGGCGCTAAAGGGTCTTCAAAAGTGAAAAGTAGCGTAGCTTTAATCGGATTTATGGGGACCGGGAAGACCTCGGTGGGCAGGGCGCTGGCCGAATACCTGGGCAAAACATTCTTCGAGCTCGACGTGCTTATTCAGAGGAAAGCCGGAAAAGATATTCCCGCAATATTCAGGGAAGATGGCGAAATAGCCTTCCGGGAGCTTGAAATCGAGACGGTAAAAGACATCAGCAGGGAGGAAAACGCCGTTATCGCCTGTGGAGGTGGCGTGGTATTGAACAAGATCAATATCGACCGCCTGAAGCAGAGGGCGCTGGTTGTTCACCTTGAGGCATCACCCCGCATCATACTCAAGCGGATCTCTGGTGACGGCGAAGAGAGGCCGCTTCTTGCTACCGAGAACCCCGCTCTTACTATCAGAGAGTTGATGAGGTACCGCAGGCCTTTTTACCAGAGGGCTGCTGATGTCACCGTAAATACATCAGGGCTGGGTATTGATTCTGTAGTTTTGCAGGTAGCGGCAGGGATAAAGGAATATGAAGGTATCGCTGGGAAAAAGCAAGATTGAAGGACAGATTGAGGTGCCGCCCTCGAAAAGCTATACCATCCGTGCCCTTTTCTGTGCCGCTCTGGCCAACGGTGAGAGCGAGATAATCAATCCCCTGGTCTGCGATGACACCGAGGCGGCACAGGAGGTATTGCGCGGTATCGGGGCGGAGATTAACACGGAACAGAACGTCTGGAGGGTAAGGGGTGGTAATCTACGCTGTCCGGATGGGGCGCTTTTCTGTGGCGATTCCGCGGCCACTTTGAGGTTTATGACTGCTGTATGTGCACTGCTACCGGGGGAATGCCGGCTGGTTACCGGCCCCTCTCTCTCCCGGAGACCCGTTGTTACCCTCATTGACGCCGTGAAACAACTGGGGGTAGAGTGTTTCTGTGATGGTGAAGTCGCACCTGTGGTGGTAAGGGGTGGAGGGATGAAGGGGGGGCTTGCGGAACTACCCGGCAATATCAGCTCCCAGTATATCTCTGCTCTGCTCATCGCCGCACCCCTGGCTGGCACTCAGGTGCGTATCAGGCTTACCAGCCTGCCGGAGTCAAAGCCCTACATCTGGATGACAATGCAGTGCATGCGGCGTTTCGGCATAACGGTAGAATCATCCCCGGAACTGATGGAATTTACCATAGAGCCACAAAAGTACCAACCGGCAAGATATCGGGTGGAGGGAGACTGGTCATCAGCCTCATATTTCCTGGCTATGGGGTCATTATTCGGAAATACAGTTCTGCGAAATCTTGACCCCGAAAGCATTCAGGGAGACAGGGTAATACTTGACTTCCTGAAAAATATGGGGGCTTCGGTGGAAAGGAGCGGGGACAAAATAAAGCTGAACAGGTCGAAGTTGAAGGCTATCCAGGCTGATCTGTCCGATGCCATAGACCTGCTTCCGACAATGGCGGTTCTGGCAGCACTGGCTGAAGGCGAGAGCAATTTGGAAGGGATTGCCCGGGCAAGGCTAAAGGAATCCAACCGTGTTACTGCTGTGAAGGCGGGCCTGGAGGAAATGGGGGTGGCGGTTTGCGAAGAAGAAGACGGGTTGACCATTACCGGTACGAATCCGAAAGGCGCTATTATCGATAGCAGTAACGACCACCGTATCGCCATGGCATTCTGTATAGCGGGACTGGTCGCCGGGAACACGGTAATAAAAGGTGCGGAATGCGTCTCCAAGACATACCCTGAATTCTGGGAGACCGTAAAAAGCATCGGAGGCAGGGTGAAATTGGTAAATGAGCAATAGCCTGGGCAATCTTTTTACCATAACCAGCTTCGGGGAGAGCCATGGCCGCTGTATCGGGGCGATTGTTGACGGCTGTCCTGCCGGCCTGGCCGTCAGTAAAAGCGATATCCAGCGGGAGCTGGACCGGAGAAAACCCGGAACAGGCGCAGCCTCGACAAAACGGGTGGAAGAGGATAGGGTAGATATTCTTTCCGGAATCATGGACGGAGCGACGACCGGCGCACCCGTCTGCCTGATGGTATGGAATACGGATATTGAATCCCGGGAATATGAGAATAACAGGTTTATGCCCCGGCCGGGACAGGCTGACTATACCGCCTTTGTTAAGTATGGGGGATTTAATGATTTCCGGGGTGGGGGGAGGTTTTCTGGACGTACTACTGCGAGCCTGGTTATGGGTGGTGCTATTGCCAGGAAGGCGATTGGCTACCTTGGCATCGAGGTTATGGCCCATACCGTTCAGATAGGAACTATCAGAGCCAAGCCGGCAGAACCCGACCGGGTCAGGGAAATCGTACCGAATAACCCGTTGGCCTGTGCTGATATCCAGGCATCTTCGAAGATGACCCGGGCTATCGAAATGGCCAGGGAGGATGGAGACAGCTTGGGTGGCATAATAGAAGGGATGGCTCTGAACGTGCCCCCCGGTCTGGGGGAACCGGTTTTTGATACACTGGACGGGGAGCTGGCCAGGGCTATAATGGCCATTCCCGCCGTTAAGGGAGTTGAGTTCGGGGCTGGATTCGCTGCTGCGGCCATGAAGGGCTCGGAAAACAACGACCCCTTCACCGTCAAGGATGGGAAAATTGTTACCACCTCCAATAACTCGGGGGGGGTTCTGGGGGGGATAAGTAACGGTATGCCGGTAATAGTAAGGGCTGTGATTAAGCCCACTCCGTCCGTAGAAAAGAGACAGAAGACGGTAAATATGAGGGATATGACAGCTGGTAGCCTGACTGTCAAAGGGAGGCATGATGCCTGTATCGTTCCCCGGGCGGTAGTAGTCGTTGAATCAATGATGGCGGTGGCCATCTGCGACCTGGCAATAAGGGCGGGAATGATACCGGGGGTAATACGATGAGCCTGGAAAATCTGAGAAGGCATATCGATAGAACGGACCGCGAGATTGTCCGGTTAATCGCGGAGAGAATAAGGATTGCCCGAGAAATAGGGGAGGAGAAAAAGAAGCGGGGAAAGCAGATCAATGACGGGGCAAGGGAGCGAAAAGTTGTGGAGCATGTCAGGAATATTGCCCTTGAAGAAAACATGGAGCAGGACGTCATTGAAAATGTCTACCGGCAGATAATGACTGCCTGCCGCAGGACCCAGGGCGCTGAGGTCGCCTTTCCCGGTGAACCCGGTGCCTACAGCGAAGAGGCGGCCCTCAATTTTTTCGGGCAAGGTGTGATGACCAACCCACAGGAAAATCTGGAGGGTGTCTTCAGTGCTGTAGAGGAAGATGAGGCTGAGTTTGGTATTGTGCCGATAGAGAACTCTCTGGAGGGAACGATAGGCAGGTCTTACGACCTTCTGTTGACATCGGGGCTGAAGGTCTGCGGTGAGCTGGAACTCCGCGTTACTCATTGTCTGGTTGCCAATCCAGGAGTAAAACTGGACGCGGTAAAGAGGGTCTATTCACACCCGCAGGCACTGGGGCAATGCCGGACCTTTTTGAAACAGCTGGGCGCTAGGATGGTACCTGCCTCCGATACTGCCAGCAGCGTCAGGATGCTCAAGGACAGGAAGCTTGATAATGCCGGTGCCATCGCCAGTGCCCGTGCTGCGGATATCTATCAGATGAATATACTGGCGAGGGAGATAGAAGATAATCCTAGTAATTTCACCCGCTTTTTTGTTCTTGCTGCCGAAGACTGCCCGCCATCGGGACAGGACAAGACCTCGATTGTATTCTCTGTAAAACATAAACCGATGGCTCTCTATGACCTGCTTAGCAGATTTGCCAGCAAGGGGGTCAACCTGACCAAGATCGAATCGCGCCCGACGCGACAAAAGGCATGGGAATATAACTTTTATCTGGATTTTGAGGGTCACCGGGAAGATGAGGCTCCCCGTGAAGTTCTGGCCGGTTTGGAGGAGGTGACCCTTTTCCTGAGGGTTCTGGGTTCTTATCCCAGGGCAGATAAATGAAACTGAACCCCGGAGGGGTAATTATGAGGATTGCGATAATCGGTGGCTCAGGAAATATGGGGTGCTGGTTTGCCCGTTTTGCTCGGGGGGAGGGGCACCGGGTGATAATAACCGGGCGGGACCGGGGTAAGCTCGAGAATGCTGCTGGTCAGCTTGGCGTTGATTTCACCACGGATAACGCGGAAGCGGTTAAGAGTGCCGACATCATACTGATTGCTGTGCCCATTGACAGCTTCGACGCGGTTATAGGGCAGATTGGTCCTCTTGTTACTTGCGGACAGCTTGTTATCGACATAATGTCAGTAAAGGCAGTCCCCATGGAGGCAATGCACAGGAATATAGAGTCGGGGAAAATTCTGGGTATGCACCCGATGTTCGGCCCGGGTGCCCGTGATATCGCCAAGCGGAGCTTCATGTTAACCCCGACCACCGAAGAGGAGAGGGATACGGCTGAAAAGGTGAAGCGGTATCTTGAGGACAGAGAAGCCAGGGTTACCGTGCTGAGTCCGGAAGAGCACGATGAAATAATGACTGTAGTTCTGGGGCTTTCCCATTTCATCGCCATAGTGGCCGGTGACACCATCCTCAGGTTTAACCGCCTTAGGCAGATGGGTGGTGCCAGCGGTATCACTTACAAGCTGCTCTCAACACTGACCGAAAGCGTGATTTCTGAAGACCCGGAACTTTATGCCTCCCTGCAGATGAATCTACCCAACCTGGCCGAGATAGAAAAGAAATTCCAGGAAAAAGCCGAGATATGGGCTGATTTGGTAGCAAGCCGGGACCGGGATGGTTTCGTGCGAAAAATGAAGGCTTTAAAGGCCAGATTCAATACCATCAATCCCGACTTCGGTAAAGCCTATGAGGATATGTACAAGCTACTCGATACGCTTTAACGATGCTCGGGTTATGCCCTACCTCAATCGAGATAGGTTATCTGAGATGATGGTCTGGGCGCGATATTGAATGTTATGCCAGCTTCCCGAAACAGTTCAATAAACTGGTTATCGTTGTATCTGCCAAAGCTGACATAGCGCACTATCCTGGCGTTAACCAGCATCTTGGCACACAGTATACAGGGGGTGTGTGTACAGTAGATGGTACTGCCGGCCAGGCTCACACCATGGAGGCCGGCCTGTACGATTACGTTCTGTTCCGCGTGTATGCCGCGGCATATCTCGTGCCTGGTTCCCGAGGGTATATTCATCTCATCCCGGAGGCAGCCAAGCTCCAGGCAGTCCCTGAGACCGGTCGGAGCACCGTTGTAACCCGTGGCCAGTATATGCTTGTCCCGAACGGCAAGAGCCCCTACATGGTGGCGGCGACAGGTGGAACGCTCGGCAACCACCGAGGCTACTTTGAGGAAATATTCGTCCCTGCCCAGCCTAAACGGTTTTTCCATAGTCAGTTTGGCGCATCATGTGAATGATGCTTTCTGTAGCTTTCTTTACTTCTTCCAGGGAGGATTCGTTTATCAGGGTGAAGTCGGCCATAGCGATAGGGCCTCCCTTGTTGACTTTCTCTATTTCCGAGCGATCCCGGCCGGATGCCTCATACCGTGCGAGGGGACGCTCTTCCCGGCCGGATAGCCGTCTATATCTCGTTTCCGGTGATGAAAACACGGCAACCAGGCGGAAGGCATCGCCGTAGTATTCCTTGAGCAGAATATACTCCTCCCAGGAGTAGAGTCCATCGACGACCACATCGGAGTGCTCCCGGGCTGCATCGATTCTTTCCAGGTTGAAACGGGCATAGATCTCCATGCCATGTTCACGCCGGAGAGCTTCCCTTACCATGCGCTCGTTATACTCGTTGAGCTCGAGCCCGCGCTTTATTACTTCCCTGTCGGTGATATCCCCGAATCTAATGCGGGTGAAGCCTTTTGATTCGAATACAGCGGCTACCACGGATTTCCCGGAGCCTGCCATACCAACAATCGAAACTACTTTCATAAACTACCCTGAAGCGATCAAGTATAGTATAGGCAAAATAGAGACCAAATGGCAATTCGCTTTACATACACCTGCCCGCACTGTGCTATAATGCGGAAATATGAGCGCCCGGACCAATCTTGCCACCATCATCGAAAAACAACTGCCGGTTGAGGTAATCGACCTGATAAAGGCCGCCAGCGATCTGGTTGGCGTCAGAGGGGGCAGTCTCTATCTCGTGGGTGGCGTGGTGCGTGATTTGCTCATGGGGAAAGCTACCCGTGATATCGACCTTGTGGTGGAGGGTGATGCCATTGAGCTGGCCGGTCAACTTGCCGATATGAGGCCAGGCAGGCTTACCGTTCACCCCCGCTTCAATACGGCCAAGATAGAATGGGAGGAACGGAGCGTTGACCTTGCCACGGCCCGTTCAGAAAGCTATGCGAGGGCGGGGGCGTTGCCGGACGTAGTGCCGGGCTCGATTGAGGATGATCTGTACCGCCGTGACTTTACCATCAATGCAATGGCGATTAACCTTGCCGGGGATAGATATGGAGAGCTACTCGACCTTCACAGAGGGCAGGAAGACCTCAGGAACGGACTGGTCCGCATTCTGCATAGTAAAAGTTTCGTTGATGACGCCACCCGTATATGGCGTGCCCTTCGCTACGAGCAGCGGCTGGACTTCTGTATCGAAAAGGATACCCTGAATTTGCTCAGGAAAGATATCCCGATGCTGGATACCATAAGCGGTGAACGGATACGGTACGAGGTGGAGTGCGTTTTCCGGGAAGCCGAACCGGAGGGGATTATACAACGCGCCGGAGAGCTCGGAGTGCTGGCCAGACTGCATCCGGGCATCAGGGGTAACGGGTGGCTTGCCGAAAGGTTCAAATCAGCCCGTCGTTACTGTGCCCCGGATACTCCATCATTCGAGTTATATCTGGCGCTGCTGTTATACCGGCTGGATGAGGATGCCGGTGAGGAACTTGTTTCGTTTCTGGGGCTGCCCGGGGTGGTATCCCGGGTGATAAGAGAAACTATTTGCCTGAGAGGTGGACTCAGGAATATATCCCGGCCGGGGATAAAGCGCAGCACGGTTTACCACTTTATCCACGGTAATAGCGAGACTGCCGTAATTGCCAGCCTGCTGGCTAGTGGCTCAGCCATTATCCGAAGGAACCTGGAAGTTTATCTCAGTGAATTACGCTATATCAAGCCTGTACTGACCGGCAGTGATTTGCTCGAAATGGGCTTTTCTCCTTCTCCTGTTATGAAGGATGTTCTGGCCATGCTCCACGATGCCCGGCTGGATGGAGTCGTAAGGAGCAAAGCCGGGGAAGAAGCACTGGCTAAAGAGTGGCTGGATAAGGGGGAAAAGCTGGGCCCCTGACTCTAGTATTCTGCAATACCTTCTGTCTTTTGGCCGACCGTTGTATCCGTAAGGTATGCGGCATGCCCGTTATCGCCCAGTCGCCGGTGCACCTCCCTGGCCCGGGCAACATCCTTAAAAAGGCTGTAGAGTACCGGTCCCGAGCCTGCCAGGTGTATTTCAAGCGCACCGGCCTCGATAAATTGTTGCCTGTATCTCTCCAGGCCGGGAAAAGCAGCGGAGGCAACACCGTCGAATACATTGAACAGAGAGGGCATTTCTCCCTTGTCCGGCTGCTCCAGGTAGGATGTCATTCTGTCTGTGACACTCCCGGTGCTATGCAATTCTCTCCCTATTTTCCCATATAGCCGTCCGGTCTTGCCCGGTTTCCTGGGAATTTGCGGCAGGAGCAGCACTACCCAGAGGTGTGGACACGCGGGCAATGGTGTCACTATTTCTCCACTGCCCTCAAGGAGGGCGGTGCCGCTGTAGAGGAAAAAGGCGACATCGGAGCCCAGCCGTGATGCCATCTCAAGCAGGTCCCGGCGGGTTATATTGAGCCCCCATAGCCGGTTTAGTCCGAAGAGGGTGGCGGCTGCATCACTGCTGTCGCCGCTTAAACCGGAAAGTAGGGGTATGGACTTCTCAACCTCGATTGATACCCCCCTGGAGCAGCCGGTGGCTTCTCTGAGCATTTGTATCGTTCTCGATACCAGGCTTTCCCCGGCAGACCAGTATTTATCGGCGCAACTTATCCGGGTACCGTCGCCGGGCTGGAAACGAAGCACATCACATAGATTTATGGCCTGGGCAACGCTACGTATGCGGTGGAAACTATTCTCGAGATTTCCCAGCACTTCCAGGGTGAGGTTCAACTTGGCCGGCGCCATTTCCTCAAGCACGCTAATCTCCTTTACCCCATCTATCGAAAACCCGCCAGAGCTCTCCCCACTCCTCAAGGGAAAGCGTTTCCGCCCGTCGTTCCTTCGCTATGCCAGCCTCAGACAGGCGGGAGCATATATTTTCCTTGGCCATGCCAAGGCCACGGGCCAGGGAATTGCATATCTGCTTTCGGGAAGCCGTGAAACCGGCACGTACCAGGTTAAAAAAGCCTTCTTCATTTACTTTTAGTGCTGGCGCTGGATAGGAGGCCAGCTTGATGAGCGCCGAATCCACCTCGGGAACAGGGTAGAAACAGCGTGCCGGCACATATTCGACCAGCTCTGCCCTGGCGTAGAGCTGTACGCTGATAGCGAGCAGGCTCATCCGACCGGGTTCTGCCGTGATAGCTTCTGCTACTTCCTTCTGTACCATTACTACTATCAGGCCCGGCTTTAAAGTTGTATCGAGAAAATGTCGTATTACGGCAGAGGTAATATAGTAGGGGAGATTGGCCACCACCTTGTAGGGAGTTGCTGCAGAGATTCTCTGCTGGGACAGCTCTATCAGAGATGCCGGTTCCGTATTGAGGACGTTATCGTTAATCACGGTGGTGTTGGCAAAACGAGCCATATTGCTCCTCAAAATGGAAGCCAGCCTGTCATCCAGTTCGACGGCAATCAGTCTGCCCACCCGGCGGGCGATTTCCCTGCTCAACACACCCAGCCCGGGCCCGATCTCTATTACCGTATCGCTTTCCGTAAGGTCGGCGGTGTGGACAATAGTTTCAAGCACTTCCTCGTCAACGAGGAAGTGCTGCCCCAGTCTCTTTTTTGAGCTGAGCTTCAACCGACGCAACTCACGCCGGGTAGTTTCCAAAAGCATTCCCGCTGTCACCAAAATACCTCTGAAATAAACGGGCGAACCAGGTCCCTGATTTACATGTCAGCATCAGACGCCACGGCTCAGCCGGGAAACAAGTTTCATGGGCAGATTCTGCTTCACCATTTTTGCCTGGGTCAGGCTGATATCGTAGGGAACCCGGTATAGCCTCAGCATATTTACTCTATCATCAAGGATAGCATAGCCGGCCCGGGGGTCACCATCTCTGGGCTGCCCTACGCTGCCGGGATTGATGATCATACGGCTCTTACCCAGAGCAAGCCCGATATTTGGGGAAAAGGGGTTGAAGGAACATCCGCCACCTTCGGTACGCCGGAAAATAGAGGGTACGTGAGTATGGCCGACCAGGCAAAATCTGGTGCTGAAGTGAGAGAAGTTCTCGCGTGCGCTGCTGATGGACAATAGATACTCCCAGACGGGCTGTCTGGGGCTACCGTGAACCAGGGTGAAATCGTCCCTGGTTGCCACCTCGGGCAGCTCATCCAGAAAGGCGATGTCCTCACCTTTTATTTGCTCTGCTGTCCAGCGACAGGCGTAGGCGGCTTCGGGGTTGAACTCTGCCAGGTTGAGCTTGCCGGTTGCCGCCCTATCGTGGTTTCCCGCCACGCATACGTCACTCAACCGCCGCACGATTTCAATACACTGATGTGGTTCAGGGCCGTAGCCGACAATATCGCCGAGACACCAGACCTGCTCGACGCCTCCCCGCCGCTTGATGTCATCCATTACGGCGGATAGGGCGGCCATATTGGCGTGAATATCGGCTATAATTGCACAACGCATCTCGCTAAACAATATATCAGCTTTTTGGCGCTGTGACCAGACTTTTCGGAGGGCATGAATGACCCCGAATTATTTATTTCACGGATGGTACTGTCTCGTTGTTACTCAGCAGGGTGCGTGTTATAATTCTAGCTATGGAGGTCTCTGAACTGGGCGAATTCGGGCTGATCGACCTTCTGGCAGGAATGGTGCGGGAATCCAGGGAGGGACACCCGGCCGACTGGAAAGGGCTTCTGCTCGGAATCGGTGATGACGCCGCCGCCTGGCAGAGCGGAACCGGGGTGGAACTGGCCACCGCGGATTCCTTTATTCAGGACGTACATTTCCAGGCCGGCATGTTTCCCTGGGAAGAGGTCGGATGGAAGGCACTGGCCATAAATCTGAGTGATATCGCTGCCATGGGAGGTGTCCCGCGGTATGCTCTGGTGTCACTCGCGCTGCCGGAAACAACCGCGGTGGAAGATATTACCGCCGTCTACCGGGGAATGATTGCCCAGGCTGAAGAGAACGGTGTCATCATCTGCGGCGGCAACGTAAGCCGGGCCTCTCAAATTGTAATCGACATTACCGTTCTGGGTTGTGCCCACGGGGGTGAGGGGCATATTTTGACGCGGTCGGCAGCCAGAGCGGGTGACCTGGTAGCTGTCACCGGTTACCTGGGCGCAGCTAGTGCCGGTTTGGCGGTATTGAATGGAGAGATCAGGGTTAAACCGGATACCGCGTCAACCCTGAAGGAGGCTTTTTTTCATCCGGTTCCGCGTATAGCGGAAGGAAAGCTGATGTTGGAACAGGGGATAAGGGCAGCGATAGATGTGAGCGATGGGCTGTGCTCGGACCTGGGCCATATCTGCTTGGCCAGCGGGCTTGGTGCTCATATTAGGGTTGATAATATACCCGTACACCCGGTAGTAAGGGCCAATTTTCCTGAGGGCGCAGCTGAGATGGCGCTAGCCGGTGGTGAGGATTACGAGCTGCTTTTTACCGGCAGGATAGAAGAAATCAACCGGGTTCGTCTGGGTACCCGGTGTCCGGTAACAGTAATCGGCGAAATGACGGATGAGCGGAAAGGGGAAGTTGTTCTGGTCGACTCCAGTGGATACCCCTTTGAGCCTTTGCGAAAAGGCTGGCAGCATTTCGGTATAACGTCCGCATAGTTTTATGAGGAGCAAACCATATTGGCTGAACTCAACATGATCAGTGAGAGCTCTGTGCATACCCGGAAAATCGGCACACTTATCGGCAGGATGGTAAGGCCCGGGGATGTTATCCTTCTCACCGGGCGGCTGGGTAGTGGCAAAACCTGTCTGACCCAGGGTATTGCCCGGGGAATGGGTATCAGGGATTATGCCTCGAGCCCATCTTTTGTTATAATGAGAGAGCTATACGGCAGGTTCCCGCTGTACCATATGGACCTTTACCGTCTGGAATGCCGGGAAGAAATCAGTGACCTGGGTCTGGATGACTACCTGTACGGCAACGGGGTTTCTGTCGTAGAGTGGGCAGATAACGGCTTGAGCCTGCTCCCGGTAGAAAACCTCCTGATTGAAATGAGCTACTGTGAAGGAAGCCAACGCAATATCTGCCTGATACCCCATGGCAGTCATTATGAGGAAATGCTTGCGCGGCTAAAGGGTATTTACGACGGGACAGGAAGAAATAGCGGGTAATGCGACTGGCGATAGACACATCGACCGATATAGCCAGCCTGGCGCTGATTGATGGTGGTGAACTTAAGGCCGAGCTTACCTGGCAATGCGGGCAGAACCACTCTACACAGTTACTGCCACGTCTGGCCGATATGCTCAGTCAGGCGGGGCTGAGTCCGGTCTCATTGAGCGGCATAATTGTGGCCAGGGGTCCGGGCAGCTATAATGGGCTTCGGGTCGGCATCAGCGTGGCCAAGGGGCTGGCTTTCAGCTTGGGTATTCCCCTTGTCGGTATCAGTAGCCTGGAACTGGCTGCCTACCAGCATGCCGAGACAGGGCTACCGGTGTGCCCGATATTCGGGGCAGGTAGAGGAGAGATTGCTGCTGCTATCTACCGGAAAAAATACAATCGCTGGCAGGGTGTTCTTTCCGAACAGGTAACCACCCTGGAAAAACTTTGTTCTTGGATAACCACCAGAACAATATTCTGTGGTGAAATCACTCCATATATTGCCAGCAGGCTAAAAGAGATTCTGGAACAAAAGGCACTGATAACGTCGCCGGCAGCCAGGTTCCGTCGGGCGGGTTTTCTTGCCGAACTGGGGGAGAAACAGCTCAAAATAGGGTGCTACAACGATCCGGCTAGCTTGAGCCCGATTTACCTGAGGCGCCCGCATATTACCAAACCAAAAAAGCGGAGAGGTATTTCCGGTTAGCATGGCGAGTAAGGATAAGCAAGGGCCATCGATTGCGCCCAGTGATATGTGTTTTGGCTGTGGCAGGAAAAATCCGTGTGGGGTAAAGCTGAGCTTTGACTGGGACGGCAGCGTGGCCACTTCTGAGTTTACCCCCACCGATATGCACCAGGGTTGGCAGAACATCATCCACGGCGGTATCCTGACCACCCTCCTCGACGAAGCAATGGCTTACGCTGCCTACTTTGAGGATGTTCCCGGGGTTACCGCCGTAATGGAAGTCAAGTTTAGACGGCCGGTTAAAGTAGGGGAACACCTTATTATAAGTGCCTGGACAACGAGAAAAGAGCGCAGGTTTGCCGAAACGCGGGCAAAACTGACTCTGGATGATGGTACGGTGGTAACCGAGGCGAGAGCCACCCAGTACATCAGCGAGAAGGGCTATCGCTTTTAATTAAGGAACGGGAGTTCTGGAGCAGGTTGGAATGATGACCGGCGGAAAGATGGC
>JAGYOC010000285.1 GCA_018399795.1 Dehalococcoidales bacterium | reverse complement strand
ACACAGGTGAATGACGGTACCGGGAGCGATATCGACTACACAAACAACACCTCCAGCTATAGCGCGAATTGGACCGCCCCCAGTTGGGATAGTGTCAGCCAGGAACTCTCTGATGGCGATACACTTCGCTATTACGTTAATCTTGAAGAGAAAGTGGGCTCCGAATGGCAGGAATTAAATCGCGCACCTGAACAATTATCTAGTAATTATCCAGATACACCGCCAACAAAAATTACAGTAAACGAAACTCTCACTCCAGGAGTCTGGTATAGAGTCAAAATTTGGGCTGAGTATTTACCCTTAGATGACATAAGTCCTATTGAAACATCCAACGGCTTCCTCGTAGATTCCACTGCACCAACCGCTTCAATAGATTCTCTGGACTCAATTCAGACGGACACTCCCTTTCTGGTGGAGTGGAGCGGGGATGATTCGGGCGGATCGGGGGTTGAATCCTATACGGTGCAATACAGCAGAGACCAGAGCGTATGGAACACCTGGTACTCCGGCACAAGCAGAACACAAGGCTACTTCGACGGCCGCAACGGCGCTAGATACTATTTCCGTGTGCAGGCAACCGATAGGGCCGGAAATGTGTCATCTTACTCTCCAACTGTTTCCACTTCTCTGAATTTTTCAGGTGCCGTTGCCGGGCTTTCGGCCTCTCCGTCTACCCTCCAGTTTGAAGAGGGGGAGGACGAAAAACCGGTGGACCTCACTATTCAGGCTACCGGGGCCGGCGGGTTTACCATTACCAGCATTTCGGTGGAAAAATCGTTTCCCGATAATACCACCAGCACCGAACCGGTAGAAAGTGTTAATATTTCCCTTTCCGGCGGCGGCAGTACCACAATTTCCAGAACCTTGAGTCTATCCTCCTTCGACCGTGCCCTTGCCCTCGGCGGCAGCCAGAGCGGGAGTATGACGGTCACATACCGTATCCAGGGCATTGATGCGTATGGGAACCTGGTGGAGGCGGTGGCTGATATTCCGGTGAGCGTCAGCGCGGCGCTCCCCTCGGACCTGCAGATTTCCGGGGTAGAGGTGGAGCTGCCCCCATCACCCTATTATGCGGGAGACCAAATCGCAGATGCCCGGGTGGTGGTGCAGGCCACCGGAAGCGGTCAGATAACCGGTCAGATATTGCTGGACGACGAGGATGACTGGAGCGAGGAGACTTCCTTTTCGGTGAGCATCGACGGGGATACCAATTTTGATATACCGGGGGAACTGCCCACGGACGAACCGGGAGAGCACACGGTCACGGCGCAGATCAGCACTCCTGTAGAGCTCAGCGGTTCTGCAACTTATACTATCAGCGATCAGACGCCCCCCTTTCCTCCGGACACATTGACCTTAGTGGAGGATGTAGCTGAGCTGTCCGACTTTGAGGGACAGTCCGAGGTTACCAGCAACCCCAGCGCCGGTTACCAGGAGTTTACCTTTAACGGAACTGCAAAAATGAAGCTGCTCTCTCTGGAGGACACCGAGCTGGAAGAGGTTACCGTGACCGACCTGAAGGTACAGTATTCCAATGATTCTCCGACTGTTCCCAAAATTAAGGGGGGAACTGTTGAAAAGGAGGCCGAGGAAGAGGAGACCTTTGTTACGGTTGCCGACGACTATCTGAAGGTAAAAAAAGTGCGGTTCGATGCTCAGGACACCTCTAAAATATTGGTGGATGCCAAGTTGGCGGTACCGAAACTCGATAACAAAGAGATTATGGACATAGAGGGACTGGTGGTCAAAACCGGGGGAGTCGAAGGCAAGAGTTTCTCCTATCCCGAAAATGATCCCAAGAGTTTTACCGCCTTCGGTATGGAGTTCGGCATTCACGATGTAAAGGGCACCGGGAACGCTCTTATTGTCGGTGAGGATGAGGCTAACGACCGCTACTACTTTACCATGTCCGGCAGCATTAAAATGGAATCGAAGAAGGGTACTTCTACAAAAAAAGACACCCTCACAAGCTTTCAGAACCTTACCATTTATTCGGACGGAGAGATCGACGGCACGATAAGCTTCACCAAATCCTTCGATTTGATTCCGGATAAGCTCGAGCTGAATAAAATCGAATTTGCCAACGAGGGAAGTGATTGGAAGCTCAAACTGGAGGGCAAGTTGAAGAACCTGCCGGAGCCGCTGGATGTAGCCAACAATACCGCCTTCAAGGTTTCTTTTGATAAGGACGGGAATGCTTCAGGGGGCGTGGAGGCAATTAAGGAGCTTGAAAAAGATAAGAAAGGTCATAAGTTAGGAGGGGACGATGATTCTGAGTACGATCTGGGTATCGGTACCCTCGATCTGACCTACCTGGCGGTTGTCTTCAAATATGAGGACGGGGTGTTTGACAAGGATTTTAGTGAAGTTAAGCTGGGCGTAGATTTTTACCTGGACGTGCAGGGTGAGAATGGAGAGGAGAGCTCGGATGACGAGAAGCGAATCACCTTCGGCGAGCTCAATGCAAACGGCGATTTTGAAGGCGGGGTGCGGCTCAATATGGAGGGAGATTTTGACTGGCACAGCCCAACCAATGCCCAGGTGCTTCAGAATAAACAGCTGGTTCTGCCCGGCCTAAACTTGAGTATGGAGGCTATTGCGGTTCAGAGCGAGCCCTTCGGGATAGCCATGACCGGCAGTATCGTCATGGGGATGGACGGAGTCTCCGGGGGAATCAATTTTGAAAATTTGGTTCTTACTGCCGACGGTACTATCTCGAATCTTTCCGATGCAATTCAGGGCGGGCAGTTTGAAGTGGCCGATTCACTGCAGGTTGAGGTAGGCGATGTTGACTGGAGCACCAGCCCCACCGACTTGAGCTTTGAGAGCAACGAGACCACTGGCGAAGGGGCGGATAAGGCTCCCCAGAAGGGCGAGAAGACGGTTAGCGTAGAGAGCTACCTCAGAATCAGCAATGCCACGGTAAATGTAGGGGAGTCGGGGAACGCCTCCCTGAGCGGTGGATTCGAAGAGTTCACCTTCTACGATCCGGTGGACGGCGGCCGCAGTTTTGTGCTGCGCCGTGCTCAGTTGGAAACGGCGGATATCGAGATTATGGCCGATGTAGAGTACAGCGCTTCACTGCTTACCTTAGCCGGCAGCATGACTGTTCCCGGCGATACTATCGAGGCTGCGGTAGTAGGTAAATTCGGCCGGCAGGACGGCGAATTTACTATGGGAGTCTTTGTAGCGGCCACGGGACTGAACATGGCTGTTGCCCCGGGGGTGTTTCTTGACGGGATCGGGGGCGGTCTGTTTGTAAATCCTATTGAAGAAGATATGGAACTGGTGCGCTCGATTGCAGGTTTCAAACGGCCCGAGCTCGATGGTGAGATTAGCGAGAAACGCCCCGGAGGCGCCGATAACCCCGGCGGCTTTGCCCTCATGCTCCTGGGTGATTTTTATGTGGGCGAAAAGAACTTGCTCTCCGGCAGGGCTCTCCTTACGCTTACCTCCAACTATTTTAATCTGGATGCCGAGGCCTCCTACGCCGCCGACAGCGTGAAGGGGGTAGGTTACCTGGCCGCGGGATGGGACCCGGGGTATGCCGAGGGGAATATTGAGCTCGAGTTGAACTATTTCTCGATCTTTAAGGGCGAGGGGAATCTGTCCTTCTATGTCTACGGCGAGGACACCTGGGGCGTTACCGGGGACTACAATATGTACATGTTCGACCGGGACTCCGGAGAGATTTCCTCGGGCGAGCTATTTATCGGCCCGCCGGGTTTGATGGTGCAGATGGATGTCACCCAGGGAATGGATCTAAAGGTGGTCTCCGGCAAAATCGTCTTCGAGGGAATGTGCTGGTACTGGGCGGAGCCTGCCTCGTCGAAGTTCGGATTGTACGCCTCCGTGGA
>JAGYOC010000284.1 GCA_018399795.1 Dehalococcoidales bacterium | reverse complement strand
AACCACTAAGCTTGCCGGGTTTGGGCTTTTCCCCTTTCGTTCGCCACTACTCAGGGAATAATCTCCTTTCCTCGGGGTACTGAGATGTTTCACTTCCCCCGCTTACCTCCTCCCGGCCTATGTGTTCAGCCGGGGGTACCCGGGTTTTGCCCGGGTGGGTTGCCCCATTCGGGAATCCACGGTTAAGCTTGCTAGACAGCTAACCGAGGCTTATCGCAGTCTTGCCACGCCCTTCTTCGGCCCTTGATGCCAAGGCATCCACCGTGTGCCTTAACCGCTTGACCTGCTTCAGATTTGATATTAGTCGCCGTATTCAGTTTTTAAAGTACACAAGACAAAAAAACCGGCTTGGTGACGAACCACCAAGCCGAATGCCTGGTTACGCATCACCATGCTATTACTTTATGTCTTGAACATCATCATAGGCTATTACAGTATTACCCTCTACTGATAGCAAATGCTAGCACAAAGGAAATAACTTTGTCAACTATCAAAATCGACTTTCCCGGCTATAATAAAACTCTTCTTTACAAGTTTGCTGTCAATACGGTATTCTTGCTTACGGAAGGGAGTGAAATCCGTTGTATCAGGCACCACGGGGAACCTCAGACATACTGCCGGAGGAACAGGCATACTGGCGTTACATAGAACAGAAAGCGGTCAATCTCTGCCGTCTCTATGGTTACCAGCGCATTGATACCCCCACTTTCGAAGACACACGCCTTTTTTCACGGAGCATAGGTGGAGATACCGATATAGTGGAAAAAGAGATGTACACCTTCGAGGACAAAGGGGGAAACCGGATCACCCTGAGACCGGAGGGTACGGCACCGGTGTGCCGCGCCTATCTCGAGCACGGTATGCATAATCTACCACAGCCTGTAAAGCTGTACTACCTGACATCCATTTTCCGCTACGAAAGGCCCCAATCGGGTAGATACCGTGAGCACCGGCAGTTCGGCTGCGAGGCCTTCGGCGAAGAAGCACCTGCTCTCGACGCCGAGGTAATCGAAATCGCCTGGCGCTTTTTCTCGCAACTGGGAATCGGTAAACTTACCCTCCTACTGAATAGCATTGGCTGCCGCGAATGCCGGCCCGGCTATCTCGGCATTCTCAAGGAGTACTACCAACGCTACTCCGAAGACCTGTGTAAGGACTGCAAGGCCCGGCTGAAAAGGAACCCCCTCAGGCTTCTGGATTGCAAAAAGCCCCTGTGTCGAAGGATAGCAGGCTCGGCGCCGCAGAGCGTCGATAGCCTTTGTGCAGAATGTGCGGAACACTTCCGTAGCTTGAGAAACCATCTGGAGCTACTGGGTATTCCTTTTGTGGTGGACCATTGCCTGGTCAGGGGACTGGATTACTATACCCGGACCGTCTTTGAGATACAGCCCGAATCCGAAGGGGCTCAGAGCACCCTGGGTGGTGGCGGAAGATACGATTACCTCATCGAAGAACTGGGCGGCAAACCCACCCCGGCGATGGGATTTGCCAGCGGCATGGAACGCATCGTACTGAACCTCAAGAAGCAGGAGATTGATGTCGCGCCACCATCTCAACCGGGGATATTCATCGCTTCCCTGGGGGAAAACGCAGGCAGCGAAGCCCTGAAACTGGCTTCCCGGCTGAGGCGGGCCGGCATCAGGGTTATACAGCCTGGAACCGGAAAAAGCCTGAAGGCCCAGTTACGCCACGCCAATGCTTGCAGGGCCGCCCTCACCATAATTGTCGGCGAGGACGAGGTAAAGAGCGGTACCGTGCTACTGCGTGATATGGCCACCTCGGAGCAAAGCAGCTTTCCCGCCAGCGAAATAGCAGAGGAGATTAAATCCCGTTGCTAGGTTGTCCTCTACAGGGATGGGGAAAAATCCAGAATATTGAGCCGCAGTTTTTCCGCCCCGTTCCATGAATCCACTTCCAGGTGATAGACAATATCCAGCGGTGAAGATACCCTTCCTATACGGTTGCCCACCTTGAAAGCGATGCCGTCCCAGGTGGTGCCCCCCTGCCTGAATTTGAGCTTGAGGTGCGTCTCATTATTACCGACAGCTCTCATATCAATGACATTAACCCCTCTGCTGATAAGTACGGGACGGGGATTACCCTTACCGAATGGTGCCAGCCTCTCAATGCTGGAGTAGGTATCGCCGCCCAGTTCGGGCAATGTCACTTCGACATCGATATCGATGCGGGGGCGCAGGTCAACTCCCTCCAGACCCTGTGAGGCTATACTGAGAAGCTCCTTTTTCAGGCTGGGCAGGTACCTGGTAGGCAGCGTGAAACCCGCCGCCTGGGGATGCCCCCCAAATTTTGAGAGCAGGCTCCGACACCGTGTCAGAGCCTCGGTGATATTGAACTCCGGAATACTGCGGCAACTTCCCGTACTGGTCTGGCTGCCGGACTTGACGACCACCGCCGGGCGGTAATATTCCTCCCGCAGCCGTCCGGCAGCCAGACCGATAACCCCCGCCGGGTATTCCTCATCAACAGCAATCAGTATCGGAGCGATCCCTTCAGCCAGTATCTGCTCACGGGCTCTGGTAATCACTTCGCCAGTTATTTTTTGCCGCTCGGCATTTTTCTGTTCCAGCCAGAGGCTCAGCTCCCTCGCCTCCTCATTTGAATCGGTTACCAGCAGCTGGTAACTGGGCATGGCATGCCCCAATCTGCTGGTTGTGTTCAGGCGAGGCGATATTACCCAGGAAACGCTATCCGCATCCAGTTTACCGATGGGCAGATTGGTCTGCTTTGCCATTGCCGCTATTCCGGGGCGTGGTGTGTCGTTGATTTGCCTGAGGCCCCGCTTGACCAGATAACGGTTTTCGCCCACCAGGGGCATCACATCGGCTATGGTCCCCAGGGCCACCAGATCAAAGAGATTGTCCAGTACTTCCTCTTTGCCTATGCTCTGCAACAGGGCCTGCAGAAATTTGAAGGCTACGCCAACACCGGCCAGATCAAAGAAGGGGTATACTGAGCCGGGCAGCTTGGGATCAACCACGGCAACTGCCTGTGGCAAATCATCGGGGCAGGTATGATGATCCGTAATAATAACATCGAGGCCCTTCCTTTTCGCCTTCCTGACCTCATCAACGGCAGTTATGCCACAATCCACGGTGATAACCAGGCTGATGCCCTCCTGATGAAGTCTTTCCAGCACACCCGCCCGAACGCCATGCCCTTCGTTCAGGCGGTGGGGCAGATAGGGATAGACCTTGCCCCCAAGCTGATTAATACCCTGTACCAGCAGGACGGTGGCGGTAATCCCATCGGTATCGAAGTCCCCGTATATGGCAATGTTTTCTCCCGAGAGGAGGGCACGGTAGGTACGGGCTACCGCCTCATGCATGCCGGAAAGAAGAAAAGGGTCTGCCGAGAGACGCTCTTCGGCAGCAATAAACGACGCCACACATGACGGGTCGGTCAAGCCGCGGTTATAGAGAATTTGGGCTACCAGAGGGGAAAGGTCCGGGTTTGCTGCCAGATACTCTGCTGGAGCCGGTGGCATGATGTTCCACTGGCAACCGTTCAAGCCAATCTCCAGTTCATAGCCGAAAAATTAATTAATATCTCTGAAGTCTCCTATTTTTGACCGGCTGATATGGGGAAATTATAATGCTAGTGGAGCCTATCGGTCAATTTACCGTGGTTACCCCATGAGGAAGGTTTCCGGTTTATGTCCAAAAGAGTTGCCCTTGATACCCTGGGATGCAAGCTAAACCAGGCGGAGACAGAGGACCTGTCCCGACAGTTCTCTGAAGCCGGCTATGAGGTAGTCTCCTCACCCGGAGAAGCCGATATTTACGTGCTCAATACCTGCACGGTTACCCATATAGCAGACCGCAAATCACGCCACCTCCTGCGAATGGCACATCGGCTCAATCCAGACAGCCTGGTGATAGCTACCGGGTGCTATGCCGAGCGCGCTCACGGAGAAATATCATCCATTCCCGGAGTCGGGCTTGTTCTGGGTAACAGGGAAAAATCGAACATTTTGCGTATTCTAAGCAACGCCGGGTACACTGGTTGCAGTTCTACGGGAGATAATACACCGCAAGACAACCGCTGTAATGGTCACCGCACACGCTCCATAATCAAGGTACAGGACGGCTGCAGTTTACACTGCAGCTACTGTATTGTTCCTTTTGTAAGGGGTAGGGAAAAGAGCATCCCCGCCGACAGGGTGATTGATGATGTCAGGCAGCGAGTAGCCTGTGGGTACCGGGAGATAGTCCTGACCGGCGTCAGGGTAGGCTCATACCGGAGCAACAGAGCTGACCTGGCCGTTTTGATTGAGCGGATTCTACAGGATACAGATGTGGAAAGGCTCAGGCTCTCCTCGCTTCAACCCGGGGAACTTTCGACAAAGCTTATCGGCCTCTGGCGCGATGAAAGGCTGTGTCCTCACTTCCACATATGTCTACAGAGCGGCAGCGATAGCATATTGGAGAAAATGGGGCGCAGCTATTCCAGGAAAGAGTTCGAGCAATCGATATCCTTTATTCGCAAAGAAGTACCCCGGGCGGCCATAACTACCGATGTAATGGTCGGCTTTCCGGGTGAAAATACGCAGGAGTATGAGGAGAGCTATAACTTCTGCCAGCAAATGGATTTTGCCCGTATACATGTGTTTCCCTACTCACGGAGAAGCGGCACTGAAGCTGCCCGTTTACCCGGGCAGGTCGACGAGAGGGTAAAGAGGAAGCGGGCAAAAGGAATGCTCTCTCTCGCCAAAGCGAGCGCCCGGAAATTCCGGCAGCAGTTTCTGGACCGCAGCATGGAAGTGCTCTTTGAGCAAGAATCTGGTGGAATATGGTCAGGGCTTACCGCCAATTATATCAGGGTATACTCCGCCGATAGCCATGACCTTACCAACACAACCCGTAATGTGAAACTTCTGGAGCCCTACCGGGACGGGATGCGGGGGGGAATAGAACCCCGGAATTAGATCGAAAGGGAGATTTTTTATTGCGACAGCTTCTGGAGGCTTTTCTCGATATTGAAACCACCGGCCTCTCCTCCGAATTATGCGAAATAACCGTGGTCGGCATCCATCGCATAGACGGCCCGGATAGCACTTTCATACAGCTGGTAGGTCGGGAAATTTCGGCCGAAAGCATACTTAAGGCTCTGGGCGGAGTGGATATAATCTATACCTATAACGGTAGCCGCTTCGACATTCCCTTCATCTGTGACTGCCTGAGGATCAACCTGGCCGGTCTCTTCCGGCACCGGGACCTGATGTACGACTGCTGGCAGAGAAATCTCTACGGCGGATTGAAGCGCGTCGAGATGCAGCTGGGCATACCCAGACGCCTGACAGAAATCAACGGCTATCAGGCGGTGAGGCTGTGGTGGCGCTACGTCAATGACCGTGACCGGGAAGCCCTCAGAACCCTGCTGGAATACAACCGGGAAGACGTGATTAACCTCAAGACCCTGAAGGAGCTGATTCTCTAGTATGATCTCCGGCGATAGCCGGTTACTGTGCGGCTTTTCTTGGCCTGCGCATGCGTATGCGGTCGCTTGCCTGCCGGACAATGGCATCGCTCACCCGGCACACCCTTGTCATCTGCCCGACATCGTGAACCCTGACCACGTCGGCACCCTTGGCAATGCTGATGGCTATCGAGGCCGCGGTTCCTTCGACACGCTCCTCGGCGGGAAGGTCAAGGACTATGCCGATAAAGGACTTCCGGGAGGGACCTACCAGAATCGGCCTCCCCAGCTCGTTCAATTCCTCCAGCCGCTGCAATATTTCCAGGTTTTGCTGCCAGGTCTTACCGAAGCCGATACCGGGGTCGATAATGAGGTTATCCCAGGACACTCCCAGGCCCAGTGCCACATCAAGGCTTTTGCGAAGTGATGACATTACCTCGGCAATAACATCGTCGTAGTAAGAGACGTCGCTTTTTATGCGCAGGTCATACCCCGACTTATCGCGCTGGTTGCTCATCAAGATGAGCGGCAACCCCTTTTCCGCCGCCAGTTCAGCAAGCCCCTGCTCGCGCTTGAGGCCCCACTGGTCGTTCAGTATTGTCGCTCCCGCCTCAACGGCCCGGCGTGCTACCTCGGGTTTATAGCTATCGATGCTGAGGGGGACATCCACCTCCAGGGAGAGCTTTTCTATCACCGGAACGACGCGGCCTATTTCCTCATCTATTGATACCGGCTCCGCACCGGGCCGTGTAGATTCGCCGCCGATATCGAGGATATCGGCACCCTCGCTCACGAAGAGCTGTGCCTGCTCCAGCGACGATTGAAGGTTGCTGATACCATCCCCGGAGAAGGAATCAGGGGACACATTGATAACCCCCATAATATAGGTTCTCTCGCCCCAGTGGAATTCGGCATTACCGCACCTGGTAGTTCCGAAACGGTTCATCGACGGGCCTCCTGCTCACAAGCCTTATGGTATTATCTATTCTAACCATTCATTTTCCCGAAGGCAAGCAAAGCGAGTGCTGTAGGTGCCTGATGGGATGGGTTTCACCTGAACTGTTCAGCGTGTCAGTTTCAGAGCAGAGAGCTTCTTAGATACCGCATCAAGGCCGAGAGCCTTGAGTTTTGCCTCTGTCTGTAGCCCGGTTGCCTCATCCCAACCCCGCAGACGGTAGTACTCATCCTTCATAAGCTCAACCTCTTCTCTGTCCAGCACGGCGCCCTTCCTGGTCACGGGTTTTCCTCCCGATCCCGGAGCGAGGAGTTCCGGATTCAGAAATGATTCAGCGAGGGGAGAATCATACCAAGCCCCCGGAAGCACATCGTACTCCCGGCCACAATTCCGCTCCAGGATATGGATGGCGCGCTGCAGGTTATAGATGCGTTCCCCAAGCCCATAGATGCCGTCCTCATCATAGCTCTGGCCGGTAACCGCGTTGATGACCTCGGCAATTATGCCGGGCCGGAAAAACTCTATCTGGCTGGTATGCCAGGAGAAGTGGCACAGAATGGCACTCTCCTTGAGGGAATGGCGGTCCTGTATCGCTTTCGCCGCCCGGGCTTTACCCCGGTAAGTGGAGAAGTCCATTGCCTGAGTGGTACCCCAGAAGCGCCTTGCGATAAACTCCATATCGTCAAGGCTAACCGGATTTCCCGGAATAAAGGGCAAGGCCGGCTCCCTGTTGTCATCAGCGGTTTCGGGTTTTCTGCCCCCACCCATCCATTCCAGCCATTTGAGCACGGTCCGGCCGGTCTCCGCCGTCATCGGTATGGACTGCCTTGGCTCCGTGGCGAAGATAAGTGCGTTGGCAGGGTACATCCTTGGGCCGTAGGCAACGCCGGTGCCGTCGCGACAGACATTATCGGGAATCAGCTCCCCGGCAGCATGGCCGAGATGCTCAGCCGCTCCGTATATTCCACCCGCCAGAAAGGCACCCAACCCTTCCCGACTGGCTATGCTTTCTACCAGACTTCGGATAAATTCGTAGCTTCCCGGCCGGGAAAGAGGAATGCCGCCTTCCTTTTCCGGGATAACTCCCCTTTGGTAGCAGCGGCAAAGCCACCTGATCATGGTATCGATGGTGTTGATATCCAGCCCCACGTCGTCACAGAGCCGATTTGCCAGGAAGGGGACTTCGTTATCCTGGCGGTAGTAATCACGGGCCAGGTCTTCGTAGAAGAACCCTGAGGTACAGAGGTATTTGCCCTGCTCGCCTCCAACCCTTCTCAGTGTGGAACGCAGGCACCCGGCAATACACCCCAGGCAGGCTTTCCGGCTCATCTTCATACCGGGGGGTGATATAATGTCCTCCCGTGGCTCCCGTCTTTTCAGTTCGCGTAAATAACGGGTGATCTCCTCCAGTTTCCGGGGGTCGTGTGGCTGGGGGTAGCCTTTGCCGGCCACCGCAATCGCCTTGATTCCCTTGTAACCCATAACGGCACCGGCTCCCCCGGAGCCACTGGCGTCATCGTCAGCAAGAATAGTAGCAAAGGGTATCACCCGTTCGCCGCCGGGACCTATGGCGAGTATCCTGACCGCCTTCCCCAGTTCCGCCTTCAAAGACTCCCTGCTTCGGGCGGCACCCATTCCCCGGAGGTGATCAGCATCCCGGAATTCACAAATGCCGTCGTGTATGAACAGATAAACCGGGCTGTCTGCCACCCCGGTAACCACCAGGGCATCGAATCCGGCGAGCTTGAGATGGGTACCCCAGCTCCCGCCCATGTTGCTGTAACTGAACGAAGGCGGTATCACCGATGGCGACCGGGTGTATACCTGCCACCGCGACCCGGCAAGCCCGGAAAAACCGGCCAGTGGCCCGGTGACAAATATCAGCGGGTTTTCCGGGCCGAGCGCTTCCTTTACCGGTGCCGCGAGGTGCCAGTATAGGGAGGCAGCAAGCCCCCTGCCACCGAGAAAGCCGGCGGCATAGTCCATGGTATCCAGCCGGGAAATTTCCCGTCGGGAAAGGTCGCAGAGAAGTATGGAACCCGCGTACCCTTTAACGGTCGCTTCGGTGGAAATTACCATTATCGAACCCAGCCCGTATCTTTCCGATCCAATAGAAGCCTGTGTTTATTCTCTAGTTTCATCTCTTTCCATATTTTTTCTTTACCTGTATAATTCCATAGTTGGTGCTCAATATGCAAAATTTGTGGCTGATTCTAATCGCGGGCATAGCCTACATTATCGGTTCCATACCCACCGCCTTTCTGATTACCAGGCAGGCAGGTGGGGAACTGGTCTGGCTAAAGGGTTCCGGCAATGTCGGTGCCATGAACGTATACCGGACCACGGGCTCCATAAAACTGATGGTCCTGGCCACGGCACTTGATGTCGGGAAGGGCGCCCTGGTGGTCTTCATCGTACAGTGGCTTTACTACCTGGGCTATGACCCCGGTTTTGCCCTGATGACCGGCGTTTTCTTTGTCGTGATGGGGCACAATTACTCCCTCTTTCTCCGGTTCCGTGGTGGAAGGGGCCTGGCCAGCTTTCTGGGCGTGCTGCTTGCTGTGAACCCGTATATTGTGCCGGCCTGCCTGGGGGTGATGCTGGCCGCCATACTGGCTACCGAGTACGGGACGAAAGGCCGGATAGAGGGCGGATTCAGAAAGGTGTTCCATGCCCTCGGTGCCCAGATACTGGGGCGGGTAATCGGCCTGTCCTTTTGCTTGATTCCGATGTATTTCCTGGCCCCGGGCGCTTTTCTATACCTGCTTCCCGGTATCGGGCTTGCCCTTCCCAAAAACATCAGCCGTTTAAGGGGTTACCTCCAGAAATCGAAGGAGGATGCGGACCGCACGGGTAATGCCACCAAACAATAGCCATAGCGGCCTTTTCCCAGCCAGAATACTAACAAATGATTTTCGAACTAATGAGTGATAGTTTTCACGGCATCACCTTACTGCAATAGTAAATAAAAAAGGCTTATAAAAACAAAAGGTATTGCGACTCGTTACACATGCGCTTAGATCGTGTGATTGTATACGGAAAGGGTAATAATTACCCGGCCATTTACATTAAAAGATGTTTACAATTTAGACTTACCTCCTGATTTTCATTTCTTCAGTATATTCATTATTTATTCCATTTATTCACTCATATCCAAACATGAGAGTTGAATTTTCGTGATACTTTCTCAATGGCTTCGTATAATCATATAGAAGCAACCTCGAGGAAAGCTTTTGAAAAAACCAGAAGGCATATTAGATAAGCCGTCGGTCGGCAATGCCGGGGTATCGAGGGATAAATTTATCGAGCTCTACGAGCAGTATTTACCCAGGGTATTTCGGTATATGACCTATAGGGTAAGCGATAAATGCGTGGCTGAGGATCTTACCTCGGAAGTGTTCGAGAAGGTAATCGATAAATTTGCCAGCTACAAACCCGGCAAATCGTCAATCTCGACCTGGCTCTTTACCATAGCCCGCAATACGCTTATAGATCACTACAGGAAGGCTGAAAGGAAAAAGACGGTACCTCTGGAGAATATAGTCGAGATGCAAGAGACAAAATCGTCGCCCGAAGAAGAATATGAACGCCAGGAAGAGCAGCAGAGGGTTAAGGTATGCCTGGCAGCACTTTCTGTGCAGGAACAGGAAATAGTCTCGCTTAAGTTTGGGAGCGAGCTCAATAACCGGCAGATTGCCGGTATACTGGGTCTATCCGAGACCAATGTTGGGACGATCCTCTATCGCTCCATAAGAAGGCTGAGAGATTGCTTCGGGGGGTAGCAGAATGGATAAGAAAGATATGGAAAGAGATGTTCTCAATAACCTCGAGAGTGTTCTTCAGGGTAAAGAGATAGAGCCGGGACTGAACGAGGACAGCCGGTCGGCCCTCGATTTTGCCAGAAGGATGCTAAGCCTCCGGATGAGCCCTTCCCCTCTATTCCACGATACGCTCAGAAACAGGCTGCTTCAAAAAATTGAAAAGAAGGAAAGAGAAGCTGAGCATGAAATGGAAGGCTCTTTCTGGGAGCGACTGTGGGAGAACTGGAAGCAGCCGGTATGGCGTACGGTAACGGTGGGACTTGTTTCGGCCCTTGTCATAGTTGTTATTATGGGCTATTCAGGTGTGTTTACCTATTTTACTCCTAAATTACTTGATGAAGAACCCCCCATACCGGAAACCGCTCAGGCGCCAGAGCCGGAGCCCGGACCGGTACCCGGACCTGCACCCACCCCCGGCATTACTATCCCGGTAGAAGGTGATGCGGTTTTAGATAAGGATGTCTACATGCCGGGCGAGGAGATCGTAATAAACCTATCGTTCAAAAACGGCACTGATGGAAGCCTGGAGTTAAAGCCATTTCCCCCAGAGATAAGGATAATGCGCAGTTACCCCTACGACGAGGCAGCTCGTACTTTTTCCGCCGGGGAGAGAAGCAAGTCTCTGGAACCGGGAGAAATAGCCAGCTATACACTCACATGGGACCAGCTCGATGATCGGGGGGAACAGGTACCCCATGGCCGTTACTACCTCGAATTCGGGCGTGTCCGCCTTGAAGAGGGCTGGACTTCGATCAGCCGGCATAGATATGTCTCGTTCCTTATTCTGCCCGAGGAGGGCACGATAGAAAAAACAATAGAGGTGAATGCGTCAAAGATGGTCAATGGAATTACCATCACCCTAGAACGTGTGGAGATCACCACTACCGAAGCCAGGTTCTATGCCTTTAATGTACCGCCTGATTATGACCTGCCCCAGGGGCCCAACCTGCCTCCTCCACCGCTTATGTCGCTTCATGCCGATGCGGAGTATACCCTGGATGGGAAGCGGACCATCGAGGCGGGGCTATCTGGCATCCATTTTCTGAGCAACGGCATGCTTCATACATGGGATATGCTCGACCCTGTGCCCAAGGGCACCGAGGAACTGACCTTCACCATAACAAGACTCGGGGATTATGAAGGCCCATGGGAGTTTCAAATATCTCTTGAATAGAGATTCGGTTTGGAGAAAATGGACTTGTAAAATGAGGAGGGTATTATGAAAGGACGAAGAATTATCGATTATATCAATAAAGCATGGTTTCACCTGAAGTGGCTTACCATGTCCGAGCGGGATAGATATGCCTACCTGTGGAACAGGACAAGGGCCAGCATGTATGAATGTCGACTGGTGCCGTCGCACTAAGCGATCGGAGCTGGATATGTTGATAGCTATCCAGGAGGTGATGTTATAAAGATAAAGATAGCAACAATATTAACCCTGGTAGCCCTTCTTTTTACCGGGCTTACGGCATGCACCCAGTCTGCGCTCGGCCCTGCTGAGGCTGGAGTACTCAAATCGGACAAACCAAGGGTAACCTCGCCCGAGTTATCTGGTGGTACTATCGAAGACCTGGCGAGTGATAATAGCGCCTTTGCCATGGACCTCTACCAGTACCTGAAAACGGGTGATAGCAATATATTCTATTCACCCTACAGCATATCGCTTGCGCTGGCGATGACCTATGCCGGGGCTCGCGGGGAAACAGAGGACGAGATGGCCGATGCTATGCACTTTGGCCTGGGACAGGAAAGGCTGCACCAGGCCTTTAACAGCCTCGATATGACACTTTCCAGCCGTGGCGAGGGTGCCGGGGGTAAAGATGACGAGGGTTTCAGGCTTAACACCGTTAATGCCATCTGGGGGCAGAAGGATTATGATTTTTTAGCTGATTTTCTTGATACCCTTGCCCAAAACTACGGGGCTGGACTAAGGGTACTCGATTTCATGGAATCTCCCGAAGAATCTCGCGTTACCATTAACGACTGGGTTAGCGAACAAACCGAGGGCAGAATCGAAGACCTTATCCCACAGGGTATGATAGATTACCTGACCCGCCTCGTCCTTACAAATGCCATCTATTTCAATGCCGCATGGATGTACCCGTTTAG
>JAGYOC010000283.1 GCA_018399795.1 Dehalococcoidales bacterium | reverse complement strand
ATACGGCTATTTTCGTCGTTTCGGTTGCCGCGAAGCGGCATGCGAAACTATTTTGAATAAAGCGCATCTAAGTCGGCTACTAAGCTATCCATCTGCTCTTCTGTTCCAATAGTAATACGAACAAAATCTTTAATACCAGTATGATTAAAGTGGCGGACTAAAATTCCCCTCTGTTTTAAATCGGTATACAAAGTATGTCCGTCAACTCCTGGAGCAGATGCGAAAATGAAATTGGCCGAGGAGGGCAGTACATACCACCCCCGTGTACGAAGCCTGTCGGTTGTTTTCTCGCGGGTGTCAATTACCTTCTTCTGCATTTTCTCATAGTAGTTTTCATCCTCCAATGCGCGAAGGGCGAGCTGCTGGCTCAAACGGTTTAAGGGATAGGAATTGAACGAGTCCTTTACGGTGAAAAGCGTGTTTATAAGTTCCGGATTCCCCAGAGCGAAGCCGAGTCGCAATCCGGCCAGTGAACGGCTTTTGGAAAAAGTGTGCACCACCAGCACATTGGGAAATTCTCGTACCAGACCGCTGCAGGACTCGGCACCGAAATCAACATACGCCTCATCGATTACATACACCCGGTCCCTGCGTGCCGAGCGCAGAAAGTCGGCAATTTGATCCCGAGCAAGGGCAATTCCCGTGGGAGCATTGGGATTTGGAAAAATGACACCCGAAAAAGCATCCTGATTACTGAAACCTGAAAGCTGCACTGAAAAATCTTCGCCCATTGGAATTTTCCGGTACTCCAAGTCGTAGTAGGTGCAGTACACCGGATAGAAGCTGTAAGTGTAGGTTGGAAAGAGAACCGGCCCGTTGTGAGGGTCAAAAAAGGCGTAAAAAGCAAACGAGAGAACCTCATCCGATCCGTTACCGACAAATACCTCCTCAGCGGTCAGTTGATAGTGCCCGGCTAAAGACTCGCGGAGCTGAGTAGAGCTGGGATCGGGGTAGAGCCTGAGTTCCTCTGCGCTGTATTCCTGAAGCTCAGTCTGGACAGCGGGGGCAGGGGGATACGGGTTCTCATTTGTGTTCAGTTTGATATAGGTTTTATCCTGCGGCTGTTCGCCGGGAGTATACGGGGTCAGCCCGCGGGCTCGTGCCGAGACAAGTGCTGGGTTCATATAACCTCCTGGATGCCCGAATTGTGCTCTGTATGCAGAAGCGGGCGGATTTCGGCTACCATGTAGAATGATCCGGTTACTAGAACCGGTCGTGCCCCCCCGGAGAGTTCCAGGGCCCTTTGGAGGGCAGTATTCGGGTCGGTAATCAGCTCTGCCGATGGTGAAAGCCTGCGAAATACTTTTGCCACTTCCTCAGGAGAGTTCGGTTTAAACCTTCCGGGTTGTGAAATAATAATATCACTGAAGGCTCCGGTGATAGCTTCGGCCATACCGAGGGTATTTTTGCCCTCTACCGAACCGAAAATACATATGCCCTGCGAGCCGTATACCTGGCGGAAAGCTGCGATTGTACGCTGTATCGATGAAGGGGTATGTGCCCCGTCAAGAATTACCGCAGGGGTGGATCGGCACTTTTCCATTCGTCCCGGTAAGCCGGCGGATGCCACAGCCTGCAGCATAGCAGGGTAGCTGCTTGAAGAGAACTGTTCCGGCAGAAGCTCCCGCAGCACGGTCAGAGCCAACGCAGCATTTTCAGCCTGTACCTCTCCCTGCATTGCCAAATTGAGTGTAATTGCTTGTTCTTGGGAATCGTCCTTCCATTGAAGCTGCAGGCGGGTTCCAAAAGAGTCGACCGACGCTGAGAACTCTCGGGGATATTCGGGAAAGTAAAATAATGGACTGCGGCTCTGCTTGGCCTTTTCCCTGAGAACCCTCAGGGCTTTTGCTCTCTGACGGGAGACAAACACCGGTACCCCCGGTTTTATAATCCCGGCCTTTTCGGAAGCGATCTGTTCCAGGGTCGAGCCTAAAATGTCGGTATGTTCCAGCTCAATCGGTGTGATGACCGCCGCCTGTGGCGTGATTACATTAGTGGCATCCAGCCGTCCCCCGATTCCAGTCTCTATCACCGCATAGCTGCAGCCGGCCTCTAGAAACAGGAGAAATGCAAACAGGGTAAACAGTTCAAACGCCGTCGGTTCAGCCTCACCGGCCAGTACCGTGCGGCTAAACTCCGGAAGAGCCTGTTTGATCCGATTGCCGACGGTGAGGTACATTTCAGTTGGAAAGAAGCTGCCGGCCCCGGTGATGCGCTCCCGGTAGTTGCTTATGTGGGGCGAACTGTATAAGCCGGTGGGATACCCCATAGCTTCCAACCCACGGGCTAGGTAGATGGCGGTAGACCCCTTTCCCTTTGAGCCGGCGATATGAATGGTATGCAGCCGGTTGTGCGGATTTCCAAAAAACTCGAGGAGCTGATGCATGCGATCCAATCGATATTCTCGAATAGTCTGTTTCTGCTTCTGTTCAAAATTTACAAATGAACCAAAATAGGCAAACAGCTCTTCGACCGGGTTACTGGACTCACTCACTCTTCCCTCCGCATCTTAAGGGCGTTTCCATGGGTAATGAAGCCTTCATAGTCGGCAATACGTACTACATGCTCTTTCAACTGTCGATACCCGCTTTTTTCTGCATATACCACCGACGAGAATTTTATAAAATCCCGGACCGATACCGGCGAGTAGCTCTT
>JAGYOC010000282.1 GCA_018399795.1 Dehalococcoidales bacterium | reverse complement strand
AGCATTTGCCCATTTGTTATTAAAATATCCTTTATCTGCATATCCACCACTAGAAGCATCTAAAACAAGCCAATATTTTTTATTTGCTTGAAGTTCTACCGGGTTATTAAAAGAGAAAACAAAATCTTCTACAAAATCAGGTTTTAAAACATTTCTCTTAATTGACTCAGCTAAAACATTATCAAAATCAGGATACGTGCTGGTGCTTTCTAAAATAGACAATCTTATATCCGAATCATAAGTGTGAATAGTGTCTAGTTGTTTTATTTTTACACTTACTTTATTAAAAGACCCAATCTTTATGGCGATTTGCTCTCTGACCTCTGTGCCGGCCTGGTGGGCGGGCTGGGACTGGCACCGGGAGCCAACATCGGTGACGATATCGCCATTTTCGAGCCAACTCACGGCAGTGCTCCCAAATATAAAGGCCTACACAAGGTAAACCCCATGTCAATGATGCTTTCCGGAGTGTTGATGCTGCGATACATCGGTGAAACGGAAGCGGCAAACAGGATGGAAAATGCCATAGCAGGGGTTATCGCAGAAGGCAAGGTCTTGACTTACGACCTCAAAAGGGGCAGTGAAGGCAAGGCCGCCAGCACAATGGAGGTAGCTCAAGCCGTTAAGGAGAAACTTACCTGACACTAAGATCACTTAGCGCTTAAGTCTATATCTTTTATATCATCCCGTCCCATATGCTATAATTAACCATATAACCAGATTACGCATGGAAATACCGAATATTTATGCAGGCGAGTTGATCTATGGGAAAAATTTATCTTATTGACGTGACCAACCGTGACGGAGTGCAAACCGCGCGACTGGGATTATCCAAGCTCCAAAAAACTCTGATAAACATATACCTCAACAGAATGGGAGTATTCCAATCGGAGTTTGGCTTTCCCACTACCCGTCACGAATCGTTGTACCTGCAGGCAAACCTGGAACTTGCCGATATGGGAGTACTCGAACCAATTCGTCTGGAAGGCTGGGTAAGAGCTACGGTACAGGATGTGGAGACAGCTTTCAGGCTGATACCGGATATCAAACATCTCAACCTGTCTATAAGCACATCGGACCAGATGATACAGGGCAAGTTTCAGGGGAGAAAAAACAGGAACGATATCGTCAATATGATGAGCGATGCGGTCAGCACTGCCAAGAACCTCGGTGCGGAGAGTATCGGTGTTAACGCCGAGGATGGCTCGCGTACCGATATCGATTACCTAATTGAATTCGGTATGGCAGCCAAAGAGAACGGTGCAGACAGACTGAGATACTGCGATACCCTCGGTTACGATAACCCATTTACGGCTTACGAGATGACGAACAAGCTTGCCAGTTCTATCCAAATCCCTATTGAACTGCACTGCCATAACGACATCGGCATGGCGGTGGCAAATTCCATCGCCGGGGCCAAGGGGGCTATAGACGCTGGCCAGGACGCTTATATCAACACAACCATCAACGGCATCGGTGAGAGGGCGGGCAATGCTGATCTGGTAGCAGTAATACTGGCCGTTAACAAGTCAAAAGACTTTTCGCAACAGTACCAGTTTGGCAATCAGGTTGACCTCTCCATGGCATGGAAAATGGCCAAATACGCCAGCTATGCCTTCGGCGTGCCGATACCGATAAATCAGCCGGGCGTCGGGGCCAATGCTTTTGCTCATGCCTCTGGCATCCACGCCGACGGCGTCTTGAAAGACCCCGATAACTACGAGCTATACAGCTTCCAGGATCTGGGCAGGGGTGACCCCGAAGAGGTTGAAACAGGCAGAGAAATATGTACCGGGGAATACAGCGGAATATCCGGCTTCAGACACGTAATGAACGAGATAATCGGCGAGTCTTCGGTATCCTTTACTAACAATGACAATGCCCAGGAAATCCTGGAATTGGTCAGATATGCCAATGTAGAAGCGCAGAAACCCCTGGTCGAGGACGAACTACGATTTATCCATGACCACCCCCAAATTGCGCGCAAGCTCCTCACACTCAAGCCGCTGGAATAACAGTTGCTTTAATGAGGACACAGCTTTCTTCTCCTACAATTTACAGGCATCCGAAATCAAGGTAAAAATGATGCCCTTATCCGTTGCATATGAAATCGGATAAGGGCATCTAATGTTTCTACCCATTCTCGTGCCTATTTAATTACCCGAAAAGACGGCCGGGTAGCCATAAACATATCTGCGGGAAAAAGAGCAGAGCAACCAGAAGGCCGACATTGATAAGCACAAAGGGTATTATTGACTTGTATATATCCACCATGGTTATTCCGGAATCTTTGGGAACAAGACCCTTCATAATGAACAGAGCAAACCCGAAAGGCGGCGTCATCAAAGCTACCAGAACGGTTACGCAATAGAGAACGCCGAACCATACCATATTCACCCCCATACTGGCCAGTACCGGAAGGAATAGAGGAGCCGTAACGATCAGCATAGCAAAGTCATCCATAACCATACCTAGCAGTATATAGATACCTATCATCATAGCTACGACCATGGTCGGGTTCTGACCGATTGTTCCGGACAGTAGCATCTCAAATGACTGCGCAGCTCCCAGCCCCTGATAAATAGCACCGAACAAAATGGCGGATACGAAAATCCACATGATTACGCTGGTTAGCTGCCAGGTGTGGTCCACCACTTCGACAAGGGTCTTCCAGCTGAACCGGCGATAAACCAGAGTCACCACTATGGAACCGATCGCCCCTATAGCCGAGCTCTCAGTCACGGTAGTAATTCCCATCAAAAGCAGCCCCATTACCGCGAAGAGAAGTAACAGCGGCGCAACTCCGGCTCTCATGCTATAGATTTTCTCTCTTAAGCTAGCTCGCTCTTCGGCAGGTATCGGTGGGCCAATATGGGGCTGTATGCGGCACCTTATACCGATATAGGCAACATACAGTCCAGCCAGAATAACCCCAGGTATGGCCCCAGCAATCCAAAGGTGCCCTATTGGAACCCTGGCCAGCATGCCGTAAAGAACGAATACCAGACTGGGTGGAATGAGGTATCCCAGTCCTCCACCAGCCTGAATAAGCCCGGTAACTATGGACTTATCATATTTCCTTTTCAACATAGACGGCAAAGCAATAAGCCCCATTGCTACCTGGCCAGAAACACAGGTTCCCTGAACTGCCCCGATCAGAGCACAGATGCCTATACTACCCATTCCCAAGCCACCCTTGGTCCCACCAGCCCATTTGTAAATCATTTGGTAAAGGTCATCTGCCATCCCCGAGCGAGCCAGCATATAGCCCATAAAAATAAATGCCGGGAATGATAGCATTACATCCCAATATATCATCCCGACAGTATTGAAATGGGGCATCATCATACCACCGGTACCCCATAGAGCCAGGGCAGCGGTGGTAGCTACAGCTCCAACAAGCAGAAAGACCTGACGGCCAGTGGTAAGAAGTGCCATCATGCTGGCAAACATCAGAACTGTAATAAGCATTACATTCATGATAGGGATTTCCCTCTGGGAATCGGTTTCCCTTTAATGGTAGCAATGTCCCTGAACAGTTTGGCAATTCCCTGAAGGATAAGAATGATACAGCCCACCGCAATCGAAGCCTTCAGGGGCCAGAGGGGGGGAGACCATATGCTTTTGGTATGTTGACCGGAGATATAAGAGTCCCAGGTAGCAGTTACAGCAGTTACCGCCATGACAAAAACGTATATGAAGAGAGCAAACGTAGCCACGTCAATTATGGCCTGCTTGCGGGGAGACCAGCGGACATAAAAAGCATCCATCCTGACATGCTCATCCTGTAGCAGTAATGGCCCCCCGGCCAGGATAAACCCCGCTGTCATGGTAAACATAGCCAGTTCGTATGCTTGCTGGCTGGGAGCACTCAGACCATGTCTGGCAAATACCGCATAGGCAAGTACGGCGATGATGGCTATGGTCGCCCATCTCAGTCCCGACCACATTCTTCTTACGAATGCTTCGATCGCCATTACGTAAGTGACCATAGTTTTAGGCATAAAATATCTCCTTATTATTGATGAGATATCCTGACCTGCCCCCGGTTAAATTAGCTAACCGGGGGCAAAATCAATCCTGGTCATGCATGTAGGTTCAAGAAACTATTACGATTAATGGCCGTACCAGTTTGCCGCATCGACTTCCTCGCGGAAGTCCTTGATTATCTGTACCGCCTGGGCACACCTGGCATTTCTTTCCGCCACTATGTCCAGATACTCCATTCCATATCCCCGCAATATCTCGATATCTTCATCGGGCAGGAAGCAAATCTCCTCGAAGGAGCCATCGGTACGATACTTGTACTCACCATGAGCCCTTATCGACTCGTTCCAAATATCAAGATGATCAAGTCCATATTTTAGGATAGCTTGTATATCAGCTGGCATACTATCCCAAACATCAGGATTAATCAAGTAGGCAACATTGCATACATCAACAAAGGGCGGATCCCAAAGATACGGTGCTACCTCGTTCATACCGAACTGGACAACCTCATCGGCACCAGACCAGCCAAACCCATCCATAGCACCGGTCTGAATGGCCAAGTAAACGTCGGAGGGCGGAGTTGGCATACAGGATACGCCCACCTGCTCAAAGGGATAGGCGTGCTCAGCCAGAAGCTGAATCCTCTGCCCCTCCATGTCTTCGAGAGAATAGGCCGGTTTTGAGGAAACAATCTCCAGGGGGTCATGCAATGAAGGGCCAAGATATACCAGACCCAGCTCAGCATATGAGTCCTCAAAGAGCTCCTTCAGCCCACGGTGGTGTATCAGAGTCCTGAACTCAACAGCATTTTTTGTAGCAAAGGGAGCACCGCATTCAATAGTTCTGAGTTCAGTAGCAGTTCCCATGAGAGGATACCACTGCAGCATGTCGATGGTACCAGCCTGAAGTGCCGGTATCTCTTCCTCTGAAGGCATCAGGTCACCACCGGCATACCAGTCGAAGGTAACGCGACCTCCGCTCATCTCCGTTACTATATCACAGTAATTCTCGATAGAGTCCCTCTGTACAATAGATTGACCCTGTGGGGAGATACCCCGCAGGTGCCATGTCTGTCCCTCCGCAGCCGGTTCTGGTGTAGGTTCTGGTGTAGGTTCAGGCGCAGGTTCAGGGGTAGTTTCAGGAGTCGGCTCAGGACCTGGGCCTGTGCAGCTGCTAATCATAGGAATACTCACGGCCAGCACTGCCACCAGACTAATACCTATGATTAGCTTAATTGTTCCTAGCTTTTTCATCCAAAATCTCCTTACCATATATTTTGTGCTGATACAAACTGGCATATTATCTACGCTATAGGCACAACCTCCAAAACCTTTCTTATATGAAAGCCGTTCATCGGTAAAACGTTTACCTCAAACAAACAAGATCAGTGCCATGGCCCAAGGGATACCAGCAATAAAATAAACAGTGGTGATTGAAGCCAGCCGGGGCTTATACTTTACATAAATCTTCTTATCAACCTGGCAACAGGACTAAATCAATAGATGCATGTATAATGTTATGCCGACAATAATTTATGCTAGCAATTAAAAGAGTATTTGTCAATATATCATTTAACCGGTTTTTCTTAATGGCGATTAACATTTCGTGTTATACTATTGATTACCGTAACATCTTTATAGGGAAATATTTAAGTTAAATGGAGGCATAATTGCAGGGGAAAGATTTCCTTTCTGTTTCGGACATGAGTAGCGACGAGATTTACGCGCTAATCAATAGTGCAATTGGATTTAAATCCATGGGATACCAGCACCAGCTTAAAGAAAAAACACTGGCGCTACTTTTCGAGAAAGCTTCGTTGAGAACACGGGTCAGCTTTGAACTGTCCATACGCCAGCTGGGTGGAAGCGCAATATACCTCTCACCGGCAGAAATTGGGCTGGGTAAGAGAGAAGCCATTGGCGACATTGCACAGGTCCTAAACCGGTACGTCGATGTCATTGCTGCCCGAACCTTTTCTCACCGTACTCTCGACATCCTGTCCAGTTATTCAAGAATACCGGTAATA
>JAGYOC010000281.1 GCA_018399795.1 Dehalococcoidales bacterium | reverse complement strand
AATACAGTGCTGTCCGTAATGCGTACTGATGGTACTCTTACCAGTATCAGCGAAAAGTGGTTTACCGGACAGGATATAACTGTGGAGTAAGATCTTGAGTGAAATAATACCTTGGGATTTTAGCGTTATCCCGGAAAAGTTTTTTCTTTTCCGGGATGCGGCTCTTATGACTTTACAAATCACCACATTCGGTATCTTAACCGGTTTGGTGCTGGGGCTTATAGTTGCGCTGGGAAAACTCTCGCAACACAAGTTTACCTCTACTGTTGCGTCGGCCTATATCTTTATTATCCGCGGCACACCTCTGCTACTGCAGCTGTTTATTATCTATTACGGGCTGACTTCAATTGTAACGATTCCTCCCTTTCCCTCGGCGATTATCGCCCTTGGGGTTCATAACGGGGCCTACATCGGTGAGATACTGCGCGGTTCTATCCAGTCGATACACTACGGCCAGATGGAGGCTGCACGATCGCTCGGTATGACCCATCGCAAGGCGATGATCCGAATTATCCTCCCGCAGGCCTTTAAGCGGGCGGTACCGCCGTTAGGAAATCAGTTTATAATTGCACTAAAGGACAGTTCCCTGGCCAGTACTATTGCAGTATCGGAGTTGCTGCTGCGCGGCCGGCAAATGGGTGCCTCTACTTTCATGTATATGGAGATGCTGATTATTGTTGCGATATGGTACCTGTTGATGACCACCGTTCTAACCTACGGGGTGCATCGACTGGAACAAAGATTGAAGGTGAGTGATCATGACTAAATTAAAGGATCCGATACTAAGGGTTGAACATATAGAAAAATATTTCGGAGATCTGAAGGTATTGAAGGATATCAGCATCGATGTGGCCGAGAGTGAGGTTGTGGTGGTAATCGGAGCCAGTGGTTCCGGAAAAAGCACCCTGCTGCGCTGCATCAATTTCCTTGAGTATGCCCAGAAGGGAAATATTTATCTGGATGGAGAGCACATTAAGCCTACCCATAAGGTCTTAAACCGTATCCGTCAGGACGTGGGAATGGTCTTTCAGCATTTCAATCTGTTTCCCCACATGTCGGTGATTGGCAATGTGATTGAAGGTCCTATCCATGTAAAGGGCATGCCGAAAGCTGCAGCCCGCGAGCTTGGTGTGCAGCTGCTGGAGAAGGTGGGGCTTGGAGACAAGGCCGAGGTGTACCCGGAAATGTTATCGGGTGGACAAAAACAGCGGGTGGCAATAGCCCGAGCCCTAGCCATGCAGCCGAAGGTAATGCTGTTTGACGAGCCTACCAGTGCCTTAGATCCGGAATTGGTTGGTGAGGTTATTGGAGTAATGGAGGAGCTTGGAAAAGAGGGTATGACCATGGTAGTGGTAACCCACGAAATGTGGTTTGCAAAAGAGGCAGCCGACCGGGTTATCTTTATGGATGAAGGGGTTATTCTTGAAGAGGGGACACCTGAAAAGATGTTCACTTCTCCCGAGCATGCTCGTACACAGGAATTTCTGAGCCAGATTCTTCCTCAGGAGCTGTAGCGGAGCTTTCGTATTCACAGTTAAGGGAAATGGCGCTATGGCAATAGGCAAAGCTTAATGCTATGCAAAGCCTAGTGCTATGCAAAAGCAGTTTTCAGCAGCTCCTGGGTGTATTCGTGCTGGGGTGCGGTAAAAATATCCGCCGCCGGACCCTGCTCAACTATTTTCCCAGCCCGCATAATAACTAAATCATGACAAAGACTTTTTACTACTTTCAGGTCGTGGCTTATAAACAGATAAGTTAATCCGTGGCGCTGCTGAAGGGTTCTTAGTAAATCAACCACCTGGAACTGAATCGACCGGTCGAGGGAGGAGGTTGGTTCGTCCAATACGATAAAATCCGGTTTCAACACCAGGGCCCGGGCCAGCGCAACCCGTTGTCGCTGGCCGCCGGAAAACTCGTTCGGGTACCTAAAGCGGGTATCCGGATCTAATCCCACCTCTTCCATGGCCGCGATTATAGAGGCTTCACGCTTATGTTTCTCTACAATTTTATGCAGATCCAGTCCCTCACCGATAATCTGTTCAACCGACATTCTGGGGCTCAGACTTCCATAGGGGTCCTGAAAAATTATCTGAAGGGAGCGGCGTAAGGGACGCATCTGTTTTTCAGATAGCTCGTTGATCGGTCTGTCCCCGAACAGGATCGAACCGCTGCTCTGTTCGAGCCGGAGCAGTGCTTTTCCGAGGGTTGTCTTTCCACTGCCGCTTTCGCCGACCACTCCTAAAGATTGGCCCCGCTTTACTTCCAGGGTAATACCATCCACAGCCTTGATATGCCCCTTGGTGACCCTGAAAAAACCCCTTTGGATGGGAAACCATACCTTAAGGTCGTCAATTCTAATTAAGGGCTTCTGCGCTCCCTCTGCCGGCAGGGGTGCAGTATCCAGTTCTGCATTGATTAGTGCCCGGGTATACGCATGAGCAGGCTCACTAAAAAGGCGAAGCTTGTCGGCAGTTTCAACAATATGACCGTCCTGCATGACCGCCACCCTGTCTGCAATCTGTTTCACGATAGACAGATCGTGGGTTATAAACAGAACCGCCAGCTGCATCTCCCGCTGCAGCTGGGCGATTAGTTCAAGTATCTGAGCCTGAATTGTCACATCCAGGCTGGTGGTTGGTTCGTCGGCAATCAGCAGCCTGGGCTGGTTAATAAGCGCCATGGTTATCATGACACGCTGGCGCTCTCCGCCAGAAAGTTGGTGGGGAAAGGCTTTGAGGCGCTCCTGCGGGGCGTGAATACCAACCCGCTCCAGCCATTGCAGAGCGATTGGACGGGCCTTCTCCAAGCTGAGTCCCTGGTGAATATAGAGGGTCTCTGCTATCTGTTTCTCTACAGTATGCAGAGGGTTGAGCGAACTCATGGGTTCCTGGAAAATCATACCGATTTCATTTCCCCGGATAGTTAGAAGCTGCTGCTCAGGAACCGACAGTAAATCGATTTTGGGGTCTGATTCCAGATAGATGCTTCCGCTGGGGTACTCTACATTGCCGGAGGGAAGCAGCCTTAGAATTGAGGAGGCGGTGACAGTTTTACCGGAACCGCTTTCGCCCACCAGAGCCACCGTTTCGTGGGCACCGATATCAAGATCAACCCCGTGTACCACCTGATTGAGATTACTTCCACGTCGAAATGCAACTCGCAGATCCCGTATCGAGAGCAAAGGGTCGGTAGATTTTGCAGGTGTTTTCTTCATGGCATCCTTCATATAAATTTCACTTTAACTATGCGGCCCGGCGGGGATCGAAGGCATCGCGCACCGCCTCTCCTATAAATACCAAAAGAGCAAGCATGAGAGCCAATACTACAAACGCCGATATACCCAGCCAGGGCGCCTGCAGATTGGCCTTTCCCTGAGCCAGTAGTTCTCCCAGTGAGGGAGAGCCGACGGGTAGTCCAAACCCTAGAAAGTCCAATGAGGTGAGGGTGGTAATTGAGCCGCCGAGAATAAAGGGCATAAAAGTGAGGGTCGCTACCATGGCATTCGGGAGTATGTGACGGAACATAATCATACCGTTTCGTAGGCCCAGGGCCTTTGCGGCCAGCACGTATTCGAAATTCCTCCCCCGCAGAAACTCTGCGCGCACCACTCCCACCAGGCTCATCCAGCTGAAGAGAAGGGTAATTCCCAGGAGCCACCAGAAGTTAGGTTGCACCACACTGGCCAGGATGATCAGCAGAAAGAGGGTCGGCATTCCGGACCAGACTTCAATGAACCTTTGGCCTAAAATATCTATTCGTCCGCCGTAGTAGCCCATCAATGCTCCGGCAAAGACTCCAATAACCGATGAAACCAGGGTAAGTGTAAGGCCGAATAATACGGAAATACGAAATCCGTAGATAATGCGGGCCAGTACATCCCGGCCCTTATCATCGGTTCCCAACGGGTTTTCAGCGCTTGGCGGAGAAGGGGCGGGGCTGGGGAGGTCGTAATTTATAGTATTATAGCTGAAACGAATGAGGGGCCACAGGATCCATCCCTGCTCTTCTATTAACTCGGTGACGTAGGGGTCACGGTAATCGGCGGCCATTTCAAACTCGCCTCCAAACTCCGTTTCAGCATATTCGCGAATAATTGGAAAGTAGAGTTTACCGTCGAAGCCGATTAGCAGAGGCTGGTCATTGGCAAGAAGTTCGGCAAATAGGCTGATAACAAACAAAAGGGTAAATAGTATGAAAGAGTAATAGCCGCGTTTGTTTCGCTTAAATCGATGTAGTCGTTCCTTTAATAACTGGTTCATAGGCATCTTACATGCCTCTTGATTCAAAGTCGATGCGCGGATCGACGATAGTATAGGTTAAATCGCTGACGAGGTTGAGCAGCAATCCTAATAGGGTAAACATATAGAGGGTTCCGAACATAACCGGGTAGTCACGCTGCATGGTCGCTTCAAAACCCAGCAGGCCCAATCCTTCAAGGGAAAAAATTACTTCTATCAGCAGAGAGCCGGTGAAAAACATACTTATAAAGGCTGAGGGGAAGCCGGCGATTATAAGCAGCATGGCATTACGAAATACATGGCTGCGGAGAATTCGTTTTTCGGTACAGCCTTTGGCGCGGGCAGTCATCACATACTGCTTGTTTATTTCATCCAGAAAAGAGTTTTTAGTCAGCATGGTAAGGGTTGCAAAGCCGCCTATAACCATGGCAAGTATTGGAAGGGCCAGATGATGAAAGTAGTCGGCCACCTTACCGAGTAGGGAGAGTTCGGCAAAATTGTCGGATACCAGCCCGCGCAGGGGGAACCAGTCAAGGTAACTGCCGCCTGCGAAAAATATAATCAGCACAATTGCGAACAAGAAAGTGGGAATGGCGTTCCCGATAATAATTGCACTGCTGGACCATACGTCAAATCGGCTTCCGTTGCGAACTGCCTTACGGATACCGAGGGGGATGGAGATCATGTAAATAATGAGGGTACTCCAAAGCCCGAGGGAAATTGAAACCGGTAAACGGTCAATTATCAGCCCCACTACAGTTCGGCCTCGAAACAGACTCTCGCCAAAGTCGAAGATTGCATAGCGGCGCAGCATGTCAAAGTAACGAAGGTGGAGCGGTTTATCGAAGCCGAAGCGCTTTTCAATCTCAGCAATTACCTCCGGATCAAGCCCCCGGGCCCCGCGGTATGCATTGCCGCCGGAGTCTCCTCCACCGGATTTGCCTGCTGTGCCTCCGTCGCCCCCGCTGCCTGAA
>JAGYOC010000280.1 GCA_018399795.1 Dehalococcoidales bacterium | reverse complement strand
AACAGGGGGATGGTCTCGCCGGGGAGGTATTCCACCTCGTGGCCGTAGCCGTTCTCTATGATGAAACCGGCTACGCGGTTGTACACCTGGGCGCTCTCCCAGCCCAGGTCGGCGAGAACCAGCTTCTCCTTGGTCGGTTCGGGTGTAGGTCCCGGTTCCGGTGCTGGTGAGGTGCAGCCTGCCAGTAGCATTGCTATCAGCCCGGCTGCAGCCACTGCCATCAGGACCCTGATCCCGAATTTGGGTTTACTGTTCATATGGTTTTCTCCTTTCTGTGATAAAAAAATAGATTTATGCCTTTGCTCAACGAGTACCCGCCGAAATGCTATATCTGGTAGTGGTGAGGGTTGAGTGGTGGGGGTAGAGGACAAAAATGGATGGCTGAGGGAGGGGGGTGAACAGGTGAAAAACGAGAACACGGGGGAAACCACCAGTATAAAACCATGTGGCTAGCTGGGGAGGGAATTCGGCCGGGCATCTGGTATTCGCACACGCCGATATTTAGGGGAATGTTGCCTACGCCACGGTAGTACCTGCCTCCATATACAATTTCCTCCTCTCGCTTCAGATTGGTACCGGAAATTTCGTGCTATTATAGTCTATCCCCCCTTTCCTGTCAAACCGATTCAGTTTGATTATAAAGGGCTTGTGGGAGTGGCAGGGGGTTGATATGCATATATCAGCCTTAACGAAACTGTTATATTGCGAAATGGTGAGCAGTAGCGCGAAAATATGCAGGAAAAATGGGGTAAATCTGTGCTATAATCTTTCCTGTTGCCGAGTTGTGTAGCGGTAGCACGGAGGACTTTGAATCCTCTAGCCCTGGTTCGAATCCAGGCTCGGCAGCCACCAGAGCACTCCCCGATAGCTCAATCGGTAGAGCGGGCGGCTGTTAACCGCTAGGTTGTAGGTTCGAGTCCTACTCGGGGAGCCATTTACAAGAGTATTAATGCCGCTCTATTTTCCGGCTGCCTTATTGTATTTCTCGGCCAGTTCCGGGTTGTAGCGGGCTTTTCTACCGATGCATTTTTCCCGGGGGCACAGCTGGCAGCTCTCGAACTTGATTTCAGTGGGGAAGTATATCCCGGAGACGGATTTTACCGGGACCATCAGATATCTATCCGTTAACCTTACTCCGATGAGTTCCTCGACATTGCCGAATATAGAGAAGAGCTCTTTCTGTTGGTCGATGGGCCAGGATTCCAGCGAGCCCGGCTCCATCTCCGATATCTGGCCAAGACCGAACTTGCGGGTCAGGTGTTCTTCCAGATGACTCATTGCCAGTTCCAGGATCATCTCTTTTATCTGGTCCAGGAAGTAGCACTTCATAAATTCGTTCGCCGGAATGTCTATGTTGTCTATCTCCTTACCGCAGGTTGCCACGAAGGGAAAGACCCGGTTGGCCTCTTCCAGGTTGTCCCGGAGAACGCGGCTGGTAAACCTTATTCCCCCGATATCGACGGCTTCGTCGTACTTACTATCGATGTAGGATACCTCATAGACTGCCTTGGGTTTCGCGATGGGAAGGGCAAGCTCGATTATTTCCTGTATGCTCTTCTCCATATCGTCCCTTTTCTTGCGGATATTCATTCGCTCCAGTACCCTGCCTGCATCCAGGCTGACCGGCATATCTTTCAATATCTCCATTTGCAGTTTAGAGGGCAATTTAAGCCCTTGTCCCCTTTCTATTCCTATTTAAACAATAAAGCCTTTAAGGGCTTACACCCGTGTTGCTTCTTCGCATAAAATCTGTAACTGCGCAGTGGAATTGTAGCACCCTTAGGGTCGGTATATCAAAATTGACTCTTGGGCGACCTTACTAAACTATGCCAGCTAATATCGAATAGCAAACTGGTACAATTATTGACAAATGATTGGTCATGGATTGTATAGTGGCTTTAAGAGCCGTAAATGATATACTTTTATTTGGGATGAATAGAAATAGGGATTAGCAATGATAATTGAGCAGGACAGGATAAAGCGGGCCCTTGAAATCGCTATTGGATTGTAGTGCTATAGCAGTTAACTTCCCAACAATAATAACGCAAGACGTCAGGTACGAAAAGTTGCTTCGATCTCATATATGTAATATAATTTTAGTAATATAATTTTAGAGGTAATTATATCTCTAAATATTACTCACATTTCGGATAGGTTATCAATTAGCAAGCCAGAGTTTAACCCGCTAAAAGTTAATTACGTAGTTAAGGAGGTGACGCATGGGCACAACTGCAAGCGGAGTATGTACGCGGCCAGATGAAGGTATTATTATCAGTGGCGGGACGATTCTTCAAGACATCCAGGAGATAATCAGAAAGAACGAGGATAAGGCTGGTGGCCTTATCAGGATACTCCAGCAGGTACAGGAAATGTTCGATTATCTTCCTGCACCAATTGTAAGGTATCTTTCGCAAGAATTGAGGGTGCCTCTAAGCGAATTGTATGGGATAATCAGTTTTTATGGCTTCTTCTCCATGGTACCCAAGGGTAAACACGTTGTTCAGGTCTGCTTGGGTACAAGTTGCTATGTGAAGGGTGGCAAGAAGATACTCGACGTATTGAAGAAGGATTGGAGTCTTGAGCCTGGCGGCATTACTGAAGATCGCCGGTTCTCTCTGGAGACAGTTCGGTGCCTGGGTTGTTGTGGCTTGTCTCCGGTAATAGCTATTGATGGAACCGTTCACGGGAAAGTTAAACACAATAAGCTTGATGAAATCATGAATTTTTACAGTTAGGAAGGGTAAATATAAAATGAGTAAACAGAAATCTGTAAAAGAATTAAAGGACTGGCAGATTAAAGCCAGAGAACGGTTTAAAAAGCAAGCAAAGAAAACCCAGGTCAAGGTACACCTTGGAACATGCGGTATATCTTCAGGTGCAAATGAGGTGCTCGATACCATTACCAGAGAGGTAGAGCAGCGAAAGTTGTCGGATGTCGAGGTGGTGAGTGCAGGGTGTATAGGTCTTTGTGGTTGTGAGCCCGTAATGACGGTAATCAAACCCGGAGCACAGGAGGTGGTCTATACCGATCTCAATGGGGATAAGGTAAAAAGGATTGTTGACCAGCATCTGGTAAAAGGTCGGCCGGTGGATGAATGGACGTTGGCCCTTGATGAGCCACTGCTTGCATTGCAGGAGATAAGGGTAATGCATAACCAGGACCTGGACCCGATGAATATCGAACAGTATATAGCCAGGGGCGGTTATGAAGCTCTAGGTAAGGTACTGACCAAAATGAAACCGGATGGGGTTATAGAGGAGATCAAAAAGGCGGGGCTACGAGGAAGAGGTGGGGCTGGATTTCCCACCGCTACCAAGTGGGGCTTTGTGCGCAGTGCACAGGCGGAGGAGAAACACGTTGTATGTAATGCAGATGAGGGTGACCCGGGCGCATACATGAACCGGGCTGTACTTGAAGGGAATCCCCACTCTGTAATCGAAGGAATGGCAATAGGTGCCTATGCCATCGGGAATGTAAGCCAGGGATACATCTATGTTCGTGCTGAGTATCCACTGGCTATTCAGACTTTGAAACACGCTATGAGTCAGGCAGAGGAATACGGTTTGCTCGGAGAAAATATCCTGGGCACTGGCTTCAGCTTTTTCCTGGATATTTTCCCGGGGGCCGGTGCCTTTGTCTGTGGAGAAGAGACAGCTCTACTCGGATCAATAGAAGGGAAAAGAGGAAACCCGCGACAACGGCCTCCTTTCCCTGCAAATGTTGGTGGCGGGCTTTTTGGAAAGCCCACAACGATTAATAATGTAGAAACATGGTCTGACGTGCCACAGATAATTTTGAACGGGGCAGAATGGTTTGCCAGTGTCGGAACCGAGAATAGCAAGGGCACGAAGACCCTTTGTCTGGTAGGAGATGTAAAGAATACAGGATTGGTTGAGGTCCCCCTGGGAACCCCGATAGGAAAGTTAATATTTGATATAGGCGGGGGGATACCTGAAGGTAAGAAGTTTAAGGCGGTGCAGCTGGGTGGGCCATCCGGAGGCGTTATTCCCATCGAGCACCTCAACACACCCCTTGATTACGAGTCTGTTACTGCACTGGGAGCTATTATGGGTTCCGGTGGTGTGGTTGTGATGGACGAGAATAGCTGTATGGTGGATGTGGCCAAATTCTTCCTTGAATTTACCAAGGATGAGTCCTGTGGCAAATGTACTCCGTGCCGGGCCGGTATTCCCGAAATGCTGGAGATTCTG
>JAGYOC010000279.1 GCA_018399795.1 Dehalococcoidales bacterium | reverse complement strand
ACCATCTCGGCGGGAATTGTGCTGGCACTGTCGGTGACAACAGCTACCCTTTTCATTGGCTGGCCCGGCCCCTATGTCTCAATTTCTCCGGTCATTTCCGACATGTCGGACTTGAGTGTGTTTACCAGACTGGCCTCAACCGCCATTCTGGCGTGCTGTATCTTCAGGGCAACGTGAGGGGCCCGGCTGGCTCCGTGAAGCTTGCGCACCAGCCCGTTAACTCCCCAGATGATGCCTCCGCCCAGGTCTGCTCCGTCTTCCCGTCCTGCGGAATCGTGGAACATGCCTATCGATTCCACGAATTTGAAGAGCACATTGCCAACAAAGGCATCGCATACCAGTACATTGGCGTTTCCGTCCATAATCTGGTTACCCTCGACGTTACCGATGAAATTAAAACTGCTTTCTTTGAGTAGGCGGTAGGTTTCAATGGTTAGCCGGTTGCCCTTCTCCGCTTCTGCACCGATGTTTATAAGACCCACTTTCGGATTTTCAATGTTGAGTAGTTTCCGGCAGTAGAGGGAACCAATCAGGGCAAAGGTCATTAGCTGGTAGGGCTTGCAGTCCATATTGACGCCGCAGTCGAATACTACCGTATTGGGCAGGTCGTCGAAGATGGCTCCGCCGATTACCGGGCGCTCTATTCCCTCTATCATGCCCAGGTGGCGGATGGCGCTGGCAACTACTGCTCCCGTAGGCCCGGCACTTATCAGTCCATCTGCCTTTCCTTCACGGATGAGCTTTACGGTAACGGCTATAGAGGAATTGGGTTGCTGGTGTACTGCCAGTGCCTGGCCCTTGCCCTCTCTAATGGTATCCTCTGAGGGTACCAGACTTATTGGCAGATTGGCACTGTCGTGTTTGGCAAGTTCGGCCTCGACGATTTCCGGGGGGCCGACAAGGGCGATATCCAGGTTGTTATCGCGGGCGGCTGTAACCGCGCCCTCTACTATTTCGGCTGGTGCATGGTCGCCGCCCATAGCGTCCACAGCTATCGTTACCCTGCGGCTATTGCCCAATTCAAAAGTCTCCTTTATTTTCACTAGACTTACCGGGAGTCTACCGAAATTATTACTGCAAGTATACCGGTTTGTCAAGACTTTAACGGCCGCGTATGGAGGTATCTTCTGGGCAAACGGGACAGACCGTTGATGACCGAATATACTGGATGGCGGAAATTGACCTCTGCCATGGAAGTCATTTATAATCACTGTAGAGGGGTGGTCATAAGGGTTGAACTGAGAGGAAGGCAAAGTTGCACGAATCCTGCGGTGTTTTTGGTATCTATGCCCCCAGCGAAGATGTAGCTCGTGTCACCTTTTTTGCGCTGTTTGCCCTTCAGCACCGCGGCCAGGAGAGCGCAGGGATTGCTACCAGCGATGGTAAGGATATTCAGGTCTTTGCCGATATGGGGGTGGTATCTCAGGTATTCAGCGAAGATTCCTTGAGCAGGCTTGGTGGTGATATTGCCATAGGACACAACCGGTATTCGACACGTGGCTCCAGCCGAATCACAAATGTCCAGCCTATGGTAGTTGGGGAGGGTGTCAATACCATCGCTGTTGCCCATAACGGTAATATTATCAATGCCGAGTATCTTCATGATGAACTCTGCGGAGAGGGCTGCAGGTTCCATTCCTCTACCGATACTGAGGTTATTGCTAACCTCATCCTTTCATCAAACAGGAAGGACTGGCTGGGCCGCATTAAGTATGCGATGAAGCGTCTCAAGGGGGCCTATTCTCTTACCATTATGACAAAGGATGCCCTTTTTGCGGTTCGTGACCCGCTGGGTGTGCGGCCTCTTTGCCTTGGAAAGCTAAATAACGGGTGGGTAATTGCATCGGAAAGCTGTGCCCTGGACCATATCGGGGCCAGTCTGGAAAAGGAAATAGAGCCCGGTGAGATATTGAGGATAACGCAGAACGGGGTGGAAAGCTTTGCCATTGAGGTAGAGAAAGCGAAAAAGCAGGGCTTCTGTATTTTTGAGTATATCTATTTTGCCCGGCCAGATAGTGTGATTAACGGCCGCCTTCTATACCAGGCGCGTCAGGATATGGGAGCGGGTCTTGCCGAGGAACACCCGGTTGATGCCGACCTGGTGATGGGCGTTCCTGATTCCGCTACCGCTGCTGGCTCGGGTTATGCCTTTAAGTCGGGAATACCACTGGCGGAAGGATTAATCAAGAATCGCTATATTGGGCGCACCTTTATCGAGCCTCAGCAGCGTATCAGGGACTTGGGCGTAAAGCTGAAGTTTAACCCCCTTCCACAGATACTGTCCGGGAAGCGGGTGGTACTGGTGGATGACAGTATTGTCCGTGGCACTACCACTCCCAAGGTCATCGCTCTGCTCCGCAGAGCAGGAGCCAGGGAGGTGCATATGCGGATATGTGCGCCACCACTACGATACCCCTGTTATTTCGGTGTGGATATGGCTACGCAGGGAGAGCTGATTGCCGTCCACAAGACCGTTCCTGAAATAAGGGATTTGATAGGGGCTGATTCGCTGGGTTACCTCAGTCTGGAGGGATTGTACCGGGCGGTGGATCTGCCCAGGGACCTGTTCTGCTCGGCCTGCTTTACTGGTGATTACCCGATACCGGTTCAGCTTGAAATGAATAAGCTGGCCCTGGAGGCCACGGAAGCGGTGTAGTAGCCGTGTCCGGTTTTTGTCCCTTTGCCTCGGATTTGAGCTCTTGAAGAATGCGGGTTGATTTACCGCGGATAGTGTTTGTCCGTTCGGATTGGCAATATATTTTTAAAGCAGAAGATTACCGGTAAAGGCGGGATAATGGCTGAGTCGTATAAGAAGGCGGGGGTTGATATTGATAATGCCTCCAGAACCAATGAATTGATAGCAGGGCATGTCCGATCCACAATGCGGCCGGAAGTGCTGGGCGGTTTTGGATTTTTCGGCGGTCTTTTCGAATTGGGTGATTACCGCCGGCCTGTGCTGGTCTCCAGTGTAGATGGTGTGGGTACCAAGCTCAAGGTGGCCAGCGCAATCGGCAGACACGACACGGTCGGCATTGATATCGTTAACCATTGTGTTAATGATATTCTCACTGGTGGCGCCGCACCGCTGTTTTTTCTCGACTATATCGCGATGGGTAAGCTGGTTCCCGAGAGGGTCGAGGCTGTTGTCCGCGGGTTGGCCCGGGCCTGCAGTGATGTTGGTTGTGCTCTCGTCGGTGGTGAAACTGCTGAGATGCCCGGTATATATACAGGGGATGACTATGAACTGGCGGGTTTTATTGTGGGAGTGGTGGAGAAGGACAGTATCATCAACGGGGAGAAAATCCAGGCGGGCGATAGTATTATTGGCTTGCCCTCGAGCGGACTTCATACCAACGGTTATTCGCTGGTGCGCCGGGTTTTCGGCGATAACAGGAATGTCCTCGAAGTATACTACCCGGAGCTGGGAAAAACACTGGGGGAGGAGCTACTCACACCCCACCGCTGCTACTTCAACCAGCTAAAGTCCCTTTTGCCAGTAGTAAAGGCGATGGCGCACATAACCGGTGGCGGCCTGATGGATAACGTGCCGAGGGTACTTCCTGAGGGGCTTATGGCGGTATTTGACACATGTTCCTGGAGTGTACCACCGGTGTTTGAGCTGATACGGGAACGTGGAGGTATCGATCGTGCTGAAATGTACCGGGTCTTCAATATGGGTATCGGAATGGCAGTCTTCTGTTCTGCTGAAGACAGGGCTAAAGTTATCCGCGCTGTACCGGATGCGGTGATTATAGGAGAAGTGGAAAAGCAGCGGGGTGAAAGACAGGTGATTATCGGTTAGATAAATTGTAAAAATGTAGGGATATTGGAGGTATTGATGCGAGCCATTGTTAGTGTGTCTGATAAAGAGGGAGTGGATAATTTTGCCACCGGGTTGAACAGGCTGGGTTTTGAGATTTTCAGTACCGGTGGTACCAAAAGAGCGCTGGATGAGGCCGGGGTACCGGTCCGGAGCGTTTCGGAAATAACCGGTTTCCCGGAAATTCTCGGGGGCAGGGTGAAGACCCTTCACCCGATGGTGCACGGTGGTATTCTGGCGAGGCGGGACTTGGACAGCCATATGGAGGAACTGGCGAAGAGCGGCATTGAAACCATTGACCTGATAGCTGTAAATCTCTATCCATTCGTACAGACGGTAGCCAGGGATGGTGTGACCCTCGGCGAAGCGCTGGAGAACATCGATATTGGCGGACCAACCATGGTGCGCGCAGCAGCCAAGAATTTCCCCGGTGTAATCGTAGTGGTTGACCCGGCTGACTACCCGGTGATACTGGAGAAACTTGAGGGTGGAGATGTTGATCAGAGAGAGCGCCAGCGCCTGGCCCGTAAAGCATTTCAGCATGTGGCGCTGTATGATACCGCCATTGCCCGGTATCTGGGACAGGATGAAGAAGGTTTACCGGATGAGATGACGATTGCTCTCAGGAAGCGTTACGGGCTGCGTTACGGTGAGAACCCGCACCAGCAGGCTGCATTCTATGCCGAGGTTGATAGTGTCAGAAGGCCGACGGGAATCACATTTGCCGAGCAACTGGGGGGGAAGGAGCTTTCCTTCAACAATATACTTGATGCCGATGCTGCCTGGGGAGCGGCTACCGATTTTGCCTCTCCGACCGTGTCGGTGGTAAAACATACCAACCCCTGTGGCCTGGCTAGCCATGATGATATCGCCGAGGCCTACCGGCGTGCCTTCAGTGGGGACCCGGTGGCCGCCTTCGGAGGAATTGTGGCTGCCAACCGGAAGGTTACCCTGGAGATGGCCAGAGAGATGAAACCGGTCTTCTACGAGATAGTGATAGCGCCGGAGTATGATCCGGCGGCGCTGGAGCTGTTGCAGGAAAAGGCGGATCTGCGCATTCTGCTTGCCGGGCTGCCTCCAGGCTACGGCGGTGTAGAGCCCGGCTATCTGGATTTGCGCCGGGTTAAGGGAGGGCTGCTGGTCCAGTCTTCCGATTCTCTGCCGGAGGGCGATGTTAGCCTTAAAACGGCCACGAAACGTGAGCCGTCCCGGGAGGAGGTGGCGGACCTGCTCTTTGCCTGGCGTGCGGTGAAACACGTGAAGTCCAACGCTATACTGCTGGTGAAAGACAGGACCCTGCTTGGGATGGGGGCGGGACAGCCCAGCCGGATAGTAAGCGCGCGGGTAGCTATTGAAAAGGCGGGTGGTAAAACTGACGGCAGCGTTCTGGCGTCGGATGCGATGTTCCCCTTCCCTGATGTTGTCGAGGCTGCGGCAGCGAGCGGGGTAACTGCCATCATCCAGCCTGGTGGTTCCAAGAAAGACGATGAATCGATAAAGGCCGCGGATGCTCAGAATATGGCGATGGTATTTACCGGAGTACGTCACTTCCGGCATTAGCTCTGAACCGCTCCGGGATCGATTATGGTGACAGAAGCTGGTATCAACAATCTTGCCGGTGTCGTGAATTCACTGCCGGATGAACAGAAAGTGCTCTTTCAGCGGATATTCGCTCTCCATACCGTTGAGGGCAGGGTGGAGATACCGGAGGGTATGCGGGCCCGGGCAAGAAATCAGTTTGGCTCGCTTGAGGTTGTAACCGGCCAGGAGATCACCCGTGTGAGGAACCAAGTAACCGGCGCAGAGACGCTTTTCAACCCTCTGCGCGGATTGAGACCTCAAAGGAGCATTGAAGAGAGCGGCTGGAAAAACCGGCTCGATTCATCCCCAGCCGGCGACCCGTTCCGGGACCCGGAGCAGAGTACCCCGCAGGACATTTTTGGTCGTGTTAGGGGCGAGTACTGTATTACCGCGGCAAATATCGCCAAGTGTGATGGGTTTCATAGCCTGATAATCTTCGACGAGTTTAACCCGCTTGACTTCACCCGGGAGCAGGTATGCGACTATATCGATGTCGGCTGGCGCTGGGCACAGCAGGCGCACGCAGTTGAGCCACAGGCAAAGTACTTTTTCTTTATATGGAACTGTCTCTGGCGGGCTGGTGCCTCCATACCACACGGGCATGCTCAGGTAATGCTGGCCAGGGAGCGGCATTATGCCCGGATAGAGTCCTTGAGGAAAGTTGCGGAAGATTACCGGCAGAGCTACGGCTCAAGCTATTTTGATGATCTGTTCCATGCGCATCGAGTAGTCGGTAGTGCCATGGAGAAGGAAAACGTGAGGATAATTGTCAGCCTGACTCCCTTCAAGGATAATGAAGTAATCCTGATGG
>JAGYOC010000278.1 GCA_018399795.1 Dehalococcoidales bacterium | reverse complement strand
TTCATCTCCGTTTAGGAAATTGCACTCGGAGCCCCTCCAATGACAAACATTGCCGCTCCAAATGCCATTACCGCAGCAATCCCGGCTGCTCCGAAGGTTCCGGCATTGAGGGCAACTTGTGGAGATTTTCCGGGTTTAATTCGTACGAAGCTGACACCAATTATTGAGGCGATAATACCGATGACAGCCAATACCAGCGGAAACAAAAGAGTGCGGTACTTTAGTTCGATTGGTCCGGCAACTGCCACTCCCAATATCATTGACCCGACAATAGAACCTACATAAGACTCAAACAGGTCGGCGCCCATACCGGCTACATCGCCCACATTGTCGCCGACGTTATCTGCAATAACCGCCGGATTGCGATGGTCATCTTCCGGAATTCCGGCCTCTACCTTGCCCACAAGGTCGGCTCCTACATCCGCGGCTTTGGTAAAGATACCACCCCCGACCCTGGCGAACAGGGCCATTGAAGAGGCTCCCAGAGAGAAACCGGAGAGTACCGGCAGTATCGTCTTCTGCACAACCGGTATCGAGTCGCCAAGCAGCGTAACTCCTATCAGCATAACAAGTCCAATGCCCATCAGTGCTAAACCGACTACACTCATACCCATGACGCTTCCGCCGCTAAAGGCGATCTTGAGAGCGGGGTTGATGCCTTCTTGTGCAGCGTGGGTGGTGCGACCGTTCGAAGCGGTGGCCACTTTCATGCCTATATAACCGGCTAAAGCCGAAGCTCCTGCACCGCCGAGGAATGATAAAGCTTGGAACCGTAATGCACCCTGGTTAGCCAAGAACAGTAACAGCGCAACGACAATAACGAATGCTATTAAAGCGCGGTACTCACGACCCAAAAAGGCCATTGCACCTTCCTGTACGTAACCGCTGATTCGTTTTAGCTTTGCATCTTCTACCGGTTGCCCATAAATCCAACGGGTTTTGAGAGCAGCGTAGACAAGCGCTACGATACTGCCCAGTAAAACTATTAAGAGAGTCAGTGTTGTATCCATAATAACCTCACATAATGGACTGAAAATGCGGCTATGTCAAATTCTCTATATAAGTTTATATAGAGCTTGTTTTATGTCATTTTGTGAGCACTGTAGACCGCGCTGGCGCACAAAGTGAGGAACTTAGTCAAATCATTATCACTGCGGCTGGTAATGATAAGCGGCACCTGTGCTCCCAGGACTACATTGGCTACATCCGCTGACATAGTCATTGCCCAGGCTTTATAGAGGAAGTTCCCTCCGGAAATATGAGGTACAATTAGAATATCGGCTTTCCCGGCCACCGGATTGCCGGTAATTCCCTTATGCCGGGCCGACTCTTCGTAAAGCGCCAGATCGTATG